>CAZKGS010000060.1:0-11707 GCA_964552105.1 uncultured Syntrophaceae bacterium | reverse complement strand
ACCTCGGCACGCTTCTACAGCTTCAACTATCCCCGTCGAAACCGTGACGCCCCCAAAGAGCATTTTTTCTCTTAATATAATACCTTTAGTCAACCCAGTCAAGGCTTTAAATTGGGGTCTCAAATTGGGGAGGGGGTAATTATTATTTTTAATTCGTTAACGATGTTTTTCTCGTAAGGCTCGCTCCATGTCCCGTCGGTCGTCCTTTCTCTTCATATCTTCCCGCTTGTCATAGAGTTTCTTGCCTTTACCAGCACCTATTTCTATCTTTACCTTTCCATTTTTGAAATAGGCCTTTAATGGAACGAGCGTCAATCCTTTTTCTCTGGACTTGCCATACAATTTTCTTATTTCTCTTTTATGAAGTAAGAGTTTTCTTGCCCGGAGAGGGTCATGATTGTATCGATTGCCGTGGGAATAGGGGCTGATATGCATATCGTAGAGAAATACTTCTCCATTTTTCACTCCGGCATAGCTGTCTTTAAGATTCCCCCTGCCTTCACGCAGTGCCTTTACTTCCGTGCCGACAAGAACAATACCCGTCTCATAGGTGTCCTCAATAAAATAGTTGCGCCGTGCCAGTTTATTCTGGCATATAATCTTTTCAGATGTCCCTTTTTTCGCCACCTGCTTATCCTCTCTTTAGTAAATAGTCCGGCTTTACGTGACTCATGGACTTGAAAATGTTCTCCCGGATATCCTTGTTTTCCTTTTCGAGTTCGTCCAGCACGTTTTTAATATACATCCTCTTTGATACCTTACCCGTCGGGCACCTGTTTTCGATAACGGGTAAACTCTGTTCTTCTGCATACTTTTTGATCAAATTCTCACGAATATACGATAGAGGACGAATAATGTGAAATTTACCTCTAAAGATAGACTGATTCGGCACCATTGTGCTGATTTCCCGCGCGTAAAACATATTGAGAAGGAGTGTTTCAATAATGTCATCTTTGTGATGGGCAAAGGCAATCTTGTTGCAGCCATTTTCTTCAGCAATTTCTACGATTCTCTTTTTCCTCAGCCGTGAACATAAAAAACAGGGATTTTTCCTGTTATAATCGCTGTGGGCAAGGGGGCCTATATCGGTTTTATCCATGATATATTCAAAACCATTCGTTTCCAGATACTTTTCCAAAATTGCATAATCCCTATAGGTCTCATCAAAACCGAGATCGATGTTGACCGCCATTACAGAAAAAGGGGGTAAAAATATCATCGGAGTATTGAGAAGGTCGAGGAGAACCAGACTGTCCAGCCCACCTGAAACACCTACAAGTATCCTGTCACCTTCATCCAGCATGTCATAATCAAGGGCACATATTTCCAGCCATTTTTTCAGATGATAAAAAAGTTTCGTTCCTTTTTCCCCTGTCACGCCGGAATCATCCCCACTCTCATATACTTTCCCATTTTCTTCTAACCGTTACAAATTATCTTATAATAGAAATGAGCTTCCCATCAAACAAATAATCAGGTAAAAATAAAAAACTTGACAGGCTTTTTAGATATTGTTAATTAACTAATTAACTATTGACATATTAATTGTTATCCTGTTAACTATTAATCAATTATCAAAATTGGTCCGCTATGGAAACATATAATAATTTGTTATGCTTTCGCCTTGGAGTTCTCACCCGAAGAATAAACCGATACTACAACAATCAGTATGCCAGGTATGGTATCACCATAGGCCAGTCTTTTATCCTTTTTGATTTATTAATAAACGAATGCAGCTGTTTAAAGGATATTGCCGCAAGGGTCCAATTGGACAGCCCCGCTATCACCGGTTTTATCGATCGCCTCGTTAAGGAAGACCTTGTAGAAAGGCAAGAAGATCCATGTGACCGGCGGAGCCTCTGTATTTCCCTTACCGAAAAAGGACAAAAACTGGTCGAAAAAATTCTTCCCATTGCTAAACAGTTCAACCGGCAAATAAAGGATATCCTGATCCCTTCAGACCTGGAGGCTTTTGAACGTTCCCTGGAACGGTTGGGAACCGGCCAGTTATATAAAGATTTACCATAAAAAGAAAACGACTATAAAATATACATGAAAAAAACTTGACTTTCAATTTTTTGTTTAATATAGGAAAATACAAGTTTTTTCGTTTTAAAATAGACTTTCAGTTTTGATTAAATTGTTCCGGCTTTTTTTCATAGTGAAACAATGTTTTTCAACTTCATTGGAGAGTCTCACAAATGATACCGGTATTTGTCAACACTTCAGAACCGATGCTTAAGGTCAGGGTGGTAACCGTTAAGGATTATTCCCAAAAGACCCTTGAGTATTTGCAGAAACTCGGAGTTCTCCATGTCGAAGAAGCCAGGGAGTTGAGCCCCGTTGATAAAGCGGCTATCGAAAAAGAAATGAACGAGGTAAGGACGGCTCTAAACTACCTCAATAATATTCTGGGACACCTTGCAAGTGAGAAAACAGTATTCCTGCCAGAAGTTATAAAACCTCAACCTCTCGGTGAAATCACGGATCAGGCACGAAAATTTCATAACAGTGTTTCTTCGCTTACCAGGAAATATGATCGCCTGCAAGAGGAAGTTGTCAATCTTGAATACCTGGGAAAGTATCTGGGTATTCTGGTAGGCGAAACAAATGTCTCCTTGAAAGATTTACAATATTCGGGAAACTACCTTTTCACCGACGTCCTGGTACTTACCGAAGAATCCTACAAAACATTTAGCGAGAAAGCCAGCCAGTATTTGCTTCAAGACACTACTATCACTGCCGATGGGGATTTGGTCATTTATTTTGTTGCCATGTCCGAAAATCGAATGGCAATAGAGACCCTGGTCAGGGAACTCGGGACAACAAAACTGATCATACCAGACGAAGAGCTGACTTTAAGCGAATTCATAGCCCAAAATGATGAGATAATCAGAAAAAGGGGAAGCGAATCAGAGAAACTTCAGCAAGAAATTCAAAAGCGTATCGAAGGAGATTTAGATCAGATTGTTCTTTTCAGGGAAGTTCTTGCATCAGAAAATGAACGGCTATCTGTCCTTCAGCAGGCATGTGAAGCACGGTACGTTACACTGATTGAAGGATTTGTACCCGAGAGCAATGCCGATGCCATAACTTCCGGCCTGAAAGAAATCCTCGATTACGTCTATATCGAAACAAGAAATCCCTCCCCAGCAGATGAACCACCGACAAAATTGCGAAACCCCCGCGGGATAAGGCCCTTTGAGGTTATTGTCAGTCTTTTCAGTCTACCCAAATATGGAGATTGGGACCCCACACCCAGTGTAGCCTATTTCTTTGCCTTCTTTTTTGGTCTCATGCTTTGCGATGTGGTCTATTCCGTTGGACTCCTTATATTAGCCAGGTTCTTACTCGACAAACTGGTTGATGATCCCACGACCGAGGGAACCAGGATGTTCCGGAACGTACTTTATATTAGTGGTGTAGTGTCCCTTGTTTTCGGTATTCTTTCGGGGACCTATCTCGGCGATTTTCCGAATATGTATTTCGGCGTTAGCATGAAGACCATTGCCCTGGTCAAATGGGTGCAGGCACAGCTTTCAGATCCCATATCCTTTATTGTTCTTTCCCTTATTATAGGCCTTGTTCATTTGAACATAGCTCATATACTCGGCCTGATTAAGGGTATACAGGAAAACAACAGGGGAATGATATTAAGTAAAATCGGCCTTTTTCTTACACAAATATTCGGCATCCCGTATATCTTCAAAGCAATGCTGGGTATTGAAATTTTCACCTTCAGCGCCGCCACATACTCCGCCTTTGCTTATCCTCTGATTTTTGGTATAGTTTTGATTATTGTCGGCGCTTTCATGCAGATGGGCGCTCTGGGCGCTGTTTTCTGGATATTCGATCTTACGGGTATACTGGGAGATGTCATGTCATATTCGAGACTGGCAGGAGTGGGACTTGCAACATATTATCTCGCCTCTTCTTTCAACCTCCTCTCCAACTGGGTATCTTCCACCATTTCATCACTTATACCCGGTGTTATCGGCCTTATAATAGCCTTTATTGTCGGTGTAATCATGCTTGTTATCTTTCATGTATTTAATCTGCTTTTGAGCAGCCTCGCTGCTTTTATTCACTCCCTCAGGTTATGCTTTGTGGAGTATTTGTTAAAATTCTATGAAGGGGGCGGGAGGGAATATGCCCCATTTCATCTAAAACTCAGGAAAGAAGTAATTGTAGGTAAAAAATCTTAGGGTCTGTCATAAAATAAGTTGTGCAATCAGGAAAGAAAGGAGTAAAACATGACTGAAATTCAAGCCTTGGCTACATTTGGTGGTGCTATGGCGCTTGCGGGAGGTCTGGCCGGATCGGCTATCGGTATTGCTAACGCCGCGGCCTCCGGAGTTGCCACTTTATCCGAGGACTCCGGTCAACTGAGAAACGTTATCGTCCTGGCATCCCTGCCAATGACACAGAGTTTTTACGGGTTGATCATTCTCATCATTATCCTCACCGTCGTCCTGCCTAAAATTGTTACTGCAGGTATCGGTGCTGGTGTTGCCGTCCTTGGCATTGGTATCATGGCCGGCTTTGCCGAGTTATTTTCCGCAATATTCCAAGGATCGGTCTGTGCTTCCGGAATAGCGCTGCTGCCGAAGACAAAAGGACGAATATTAACGGCATCGATGATGCTTGCCGTCTTTGTGGAGCTTATAGGAGTTCTGGGTCTGGTGTTTACCATCATGGCGCTGAGTATACTGAAGCTTATGTAGCGAGAAACAAGGGTGAACATTATGGAAACGGATAAAATAAGGGAAGCTATTCTCAAAAAAGCAAAGGGAGAGGCCGATAAAATTGTAGCCGATGCTGAGATCAAGGCCCGGGAAATGATTGAGAAGGCAAAAGATCAATGGAAAAATAAATTTGAGGAAGAAAAGAAAAAGATCATATCCGAAGCCCATCGGGAGGCATCAAGGATCATGGCCCAGACCTCCCTTAAAACACGGCAGGAAATATTACAGGAAAAGGACAACGTAATTAACGTAATCATAGAAAATGTCAAGAAAGAATTACCTGAAGAGGTAATGGACAGCAAGGTGTTTCTTCCCCTTATCAAGGAAACGATCGATGCCTTTGAAACAGACAAGCAGGTAAGAATCTATGTAGCCCCTAAAGATATAAAAGTTGTCCATGAAATCATAAAAGAGGATAACGAACTAAAGGAAAAAATATTTGAAGTTAAAGAGCTTGATTGTCTTGGTGGTATTATTGCCGAATCAACGGATGGCATGGTAAGTATCGACAATACATTCGATATGAGGCTTGAGATGTTGATGCCGAAAATATTACCAGACATCGGCAAAAAACTCTTTGGAGCTGATGAACATTGAATCTAGTCAGTACACGTTACGCATTTACATCGGCCTATCTCAAGGGTGAAGAGGCCAGGGGTATTATATCCGATCACCTGGATGGATTACTTCAAAGATCGACCATACAGGATGCCCTGGAAATCATCAGAGATACCGATATCGGTGAATATCTCCTGGAATCGGTCTCGGGCGGCTTGAATACCTTTGACGATACAGATGAAAGCCTCTGGCTATATCTTGGCGAATGTGTGAATCGCCTCCGCCGCTTTAAACTTCCTTCCGACATGATAGAAATGTTAGATGTGTACATGAAAAAATATGATATTCTTAATATCAAGATCGCACTCCGGGGGTTTTTAATGGAAAAAACCGCTCTCATGGTACCTGTGGGTGCGATTCACGATCATGGTTACCTGGAAGAATTATCAAATGCAAAAAGCCTCGATGAGATCGCTGACGTACTCATCAAGGTTAACTTGAGTGACTATGCCTCAATTGTAAAAGACATCAAAGAGAAAGATTCACGATCGACATTCGAGGGTGAATTTAAACTGGATAGCCTGTACTATGACACTGTGCTTGGTGCACTGAAGAAGATGGACGATGGGAGTGTACTTACCAAAGCCCTGGGCATTATGATCGATTTGTCGAATATTCAGGTCATTTTTCGAGCCGCCCTTGGAGAAAAGAGCTCTGCTATCGGTGAATTTGTTCTCGAGGGAGGCCATATGTTGCCTGGCCATACTATAAAAGAATTACTCTCCCTTAAAATAAGCGAGATAACAGGTCGATTGGAACACACAGAATATTATTTTGTAGCACAGGAAGTATCCAAAATCTATGAAAAAGAAGGAGCTGTCACTGTTGTTGACAGAGTCGTCGAAAAGTACAAATTCAGGTTTTTAAGTGATTTGCTCTCACCGAGGGCCTTATCTCCCTGCAATTTGTTGTGGTATTTATTTTTAAAAGAGCTGGAGATACGTAACATACGATTAATCTTTAAAACCCTGTCAGACGGCATGCCGTCATCGGAGATAAGGGATTATCTGGTAACTGTGTCATGATGAATCTCAAGGAATTAAATATTGCCATTATAGGAAACAGAAATCAGACAGCTCTCATGAGACTGGCTGGTATTGAAAAATATAGGGTTATAGAAGAAGATGACCATGACTTTCAAGGAAAAGTCAGAGAATCTCTGAAAGAATTTTCAGGGGATACGTCCATCGGAATCATTATGATACCGGAAAACTGGACAGTACACGTAGAGGATCTTGTAAAAAATATCAAGGAAAGTAAGAAGATAACAACAATTATAATAGAGTTTCCTTCTAAATTCGAAACGGAAAAACGAAATGTAAGAGAATATTACAAAACTTACACCAAGAACCTAATAGGATTTAACATAGAAATATAAAAACTGGTTACTGGCTACTGGTTACTTGATGCTTGCTACCAGTTACTCGCAGCCTGGGTGTCAGATAATTTCTATTTTAAACTCGAAACTTTAAACTTTCAAAGAGAGGCATGACCTATGGGTAAGATCTGGAGAGTTTCAGGGCCCGTTGTAATCGCTGATGATATGCGAGGATCTCAGGTATACGAAGTTGTCGACGTCGGAGATGAAAGGCTCACAGGAGAAATCATCGGACTTGAAGGAAACAAGGCGGTTATTCAGGTTTATGAAGATACCGTGGGACTGCGCGTTGGAGAACCGGTCGTAGGAACAGGCGAAATATTAATGGTAGAACTCGGCCCCGGCATGGTGGGAAACATCTATGACGGTGTTCAGAGATCTCTTGTTACGATGATGGATGACATCGGTGATTTCCTCATAAGAGGAACCCGCACAGCGGCTCTCGACCATGAGAAAAAATGGAAATTTACCCCCACTGTAAAAGCAGGTGATCCGGTTTCCGAAGGTGACATCATCGGCAGTGTTCCCGAAACGGGGCTCATAGAACATAAAATAATGATACCGATTGGTATTCAAGGCACTATTGTCGAAATCTTCGAAGGAGATTTCACTATTGAAGAAACAGTTGCGGTTTTAGAATATGAAGGTGAGAAAAAGCCCCTTACGATGGTGCAGCGCTGGCCGGCAAGGAAACCCAGGATCTACAAAAAGAGATTTGATCCGGAAGATCTGCTTGTAACGGGCACGAGAATTATGGACTACCTTTTCCCATTAGCCCTCGGAGGCAAAGCAGCCATACCCGGGGGGTTCGGTACCGGCAAGACAGTCACCCTTCAACAGATGGCACGGTGGTCTCAAACCCAGTTAAACATCTACGTTGGGTGTGGTGAACGTGGAAACGAAATGGCAGACGTCCTCCATAGTTTCAAACAACTCAGAGACCCTGCCACAGACAGATTACTGCAGGAAAAGGAAATATTTATTGCAAATACCTCAAATATGCCCGTTGTGGCAAGAGAGATCAGCATTTTTCTCGGCATCACCATGGCCGAGTATTTCAGAGATATGGGATATGATGTTCTTCTCGTCGCCGATTCAACGTCACGCTGGGCTGAAGCGATGAGGGAAATCGGTGCAAGACTGGAAGAAACTCCCGGTGAAGAAGGATTTCCCACATATCTTGGTTCGAGATTGTCTGCCTTTTACGAAAGATCGGGAAGAGTTGAATGTATAGGAAAACCTTCCAGGATGGGTTCGGCTACCGTAATCGGTTCTGTCAGCCCTCCGGGGGCCGACTTCAGCGAACCGGTAACCCAGGCAACCCTCCGGATCGTCGATGCTCTTTACTCTCTTGATGTTGCTCTTGCTAACAAACGGCATTTTCCAACGATAAACTGGCTGCAAAGCTACAGCCTCTATACAGACTCTGTGGACAAGTGGTGGCAAAAGATCAGCCCCGACTATACGGAGATACGAAACAAGTCTCTTATTACGTTGCAACACGAAGCAGAATTGGAAGAAATAGTACGGCTCGTTGGGCCTGAGGCGTTACCTGAAGACGATAAACTGGTTCTCCTCGCAGCAAGAATGATCAGGGAAGATTTTCTCATGCAGAGTGCCTACCACCCAGTTGACACTTATTCGACCCCTGAAAGGGCCCATAAAATGCTAAGTACTATCATCAGGTTCTATGACATGGCAAAAGAAATGGCAGATTCGGGTATGCTGGTAAGTGAGATTTCTTCTTCCAGGATCGTACCACGAATAGCAAGAATGAAAGACACACCAAACGAAGAATTTGACGTTTTCATCAAGAACTTATGGTCTGATATGGGAAAAAGTATGATCGCTCAAGAAGGAGGGCTGTAATGGAATCTCTGCAACTCTTTACAAGACAAACAAAGGCAATCAGTACCGCAAGAAGATCACTCCTTGTGATTGAAAGCATTCCTGGGATTAGATACAATGAAATTGTCGAGGTCGTGCTGGGTACCGGTGAGCTGAGAATCGGGCAGGTCATTGAAGTGGGCAAGGTAACAACGGTAGTTCAGGTGTTTGGTGGTGTAAGCGAGGTTGATCTGCTTAACAGCAGAGTAAAATACAAAGGTGAAACCCTGAAACTGCCCGTCTCCCCCGACCTTCTGGGAAGGATCTTCGATGGAAGCGGTCACCCCATAGATGGCGGACCTCCGATCGTGGCAGATGCTTATCATGACATTAACGGAATACCGGCAAATCCAGCGTCCCGTATGCCTCCCGCGGAATTTATTGAAACGGGCATTTCTGCCATAGACGGCTTGAACGTTCTTGTTCGAGGCCAAAAATTACCAATCTTCAGCGGATCGGGGCTGCCTCACAACAAGATAGCTGCCCAGATCCTCAGGCAGGCCTCTCTAAAAGGAAAATCGGAAGAGTTTGCCATTGTTTTTGCAGCAATTGGCGTGAGTTACGACGATGCCGGTTATTTTATTTCCAATCTTGAAGAAACAGGTGCATTGAGCAGGGCTGTCGGTTTTATCAACACGGCTTCATCTCCAGTCATAGAAAGGTTATCTACACCCCGTCTGGCTTTAACGGCGGCCGAATATCTCGCATGGGAACAGGATATGCACGTCCTCGTTATACTAACGGATATCACTAATTATTGCGATGCTCTTCGCGAGCTTGCCGCAATGAGGGGTGAAATACCGAGCAGGAGAGGATATCCCGGATACATGTATACAGATCTTGCTTCATTGTACGAAAGGGCTGGAAGGATCTCAGGCAGAGAAGGATCGGTAACAATCATACCAATTTTGACCATGCCCGATGATGACATCACTCATCCCATAGCCGACCTTACAGGGTATATCACCGAAGGCCAGATCGTCCTCTCCAGGGCCCTTGAGAGAAAGAGGATATATCCTCCGATCGACGTATTCCTTTCTCTTTCCAGAATGATGAAGGAAGGAATCGGAGAAGGAAAAACAAGAGAAGATCACAACAACGTTTTCATGCAGTCCTATGCGACTTACGCCGAGGGAAACTACCTGAGAGAAATCTCTACTGTTATCGGCTCTGAAGCCTTGAGCGACAGGGACAGGATCTATCTTGACGCCTCGGACCGATTCGAACAGGAATTTATTTCTCAGGACGAATCTCACAGAAGATCGGTAGAGGAAACACTGGGAACGGCATGGAACATCTTTTCCATGCTCCCGGTCGAGGATCTGAAATTGATTCAGGAAGAATATATCAAAAAATATCTTCCGGAAACATCGAATGCTTGATACTGGATGCTGGATATTCATTACTCATTGCTGTCGGGTGGCACAAAAGAAGAGGGGTCAGGTTAGAACCCCACCTTCATAGAGGTTAGACATGGCTGCAAAGGTAGAGGTCACAAGACCAACAAAAATTGAACTGGCACGCCTCAAGCGCCGCTATAAGCTGGCTACGAGAATCCAGAAAATTGTCAAGGACAGGCTTTCCATATTAATCATGGAATTTCTTCAGACGGTCAAGGAATGCGCATCCGTTAAAGAAAGTCTTCTTGCAGAATTTGCGGAAGCCTATAAGGCATTGACCATAACTACCGGATACCATGGATATGTGCCCCTGGAAAAAGAACTTCTTGTATCTGAAATGACGGTTAAGGTAAGTGCCGGAACCAGGAATGTTGCTGGGGTCAGAATGCCGCTCTTTGAAATTGAAAAGGTCGACCCCGTGAAATCAAAAATGAAAAATGCCGGCGATACTTCCTCAATTCTGGATCACAGCACAGAACTTTCTCGAAAATGTCTGGAAACAATAATACAACTGGCTGAGCTTGAAAATTCACTGGAGCTTCTCGGAGCCGAGATCAACAAGGTAAAAAGGATAAATAACGCGCTGGAGCACATCGTTATCCCGGGCCTCGATGTAACTATAAAATATCTGACCATGAAATTCGAAGAGCGGGACAGAGAGGAAATTGCCCGGCTCAAACACGTCAAGCGGTTGATAGAGCAGAGGGAAGCATATGCCTACTGATCCCCCTCCTGACAGGTTGATTACGGGATACTTAAAAGATGAAGCCAGGGTACTCAATGCCCATATACCGCGAAAACGAAAATCACTCTCCGAATTACTTGAAGAGGAGCACCCTCATGTAATTTGTAACGACGGGAACGAACATTATTTCAGGAAAAAGGAACTCGAATTTCTGTCGCAGATGGTAAACGATGATGAGCGAAGTTCTTTATTGATCCCCATCATTATGGAAATTACAGCTGATCGGGCAGAAATAATCATCAGGACGAAGGGGAAAACAGAGGCAAAGATATTTTCTACAATTCTTGGTATGTCTGTTATTTGCAAACAAAACAAAATAACAATATACAGACCACAACTTGGTGTTATAAGAAATGCATTAAAAACAACAACACAATATGTCTTTTTTCCCTGAAAATTGTGAGGACCGAGATCATGTATAAAGCATTTGCAGATAAGCTTATAGAAATAACCGAACTCCATACCGATGAGATGTCCATACGATGGTGCAAATCCGTAAGAACAAATCCCAGAACCCCTTCATACCATTCCAAGACTCCGGGCCAGTGTGTTCTTCACGCCGTGGACTTCTATAAGAATCTAAGACGTATATATTTCAGCGCGCAACCCTACACAGAAGTAAACGAATATTTCACAAGGTACGCCGAAGAGAGCTTCAAGGAAGGTATTCCCCTGCATGAAGCTGCCTACGCACTCATTATGATGAGAAGACACATGTGGCTCTTTGCCGATTTCCAGGCAATGTTTGTTACCCCTTTAGATAATCAACAGGCTGTAGAAACAATTAATAAAACGATAAGACTGTTCGATCACGGTCTGTACATTCTCATTCAGAAATATGGGGAATTGAACCAGCAAGGTGAAAGACCCTAAGAGGCATTTGCAGAATGTTCAATTTTGTTCAAGTTCAAGGAAGGCGAAAATTTTAACCACA
>CAZKGS010000059.1:0-11960 GCA_964552105.1 uncultured Syntrophaceae bacterium | reverse complement strand
AGATATATAGCACTTAACCCAGGAAAGTTTGGATTTTGCATAAGTTTGGATAACTAATTGTGTGAGGGCTTACATTCTTGCTTGATATTGAAGGCATTACCAATGAAGCTTTTGCGGCATATCTTGAGACCATTTCATATATTCCAAACCTGGTTATAGGCTCATTATATCTGTTCAAAAATAGGTTAGCATCTTTTGGCCTATCAATAAACAGGAGCAATAACTTAACCGTGCTGTCCCAGAGAGGACAAACTCTTGTTTTATTCCCTTTTCCATGGATTGTGATTTTAGGCATTTGTCCTGAAGATCCTGTTTCAAGATTATTAATCAAAAGACTTGACACCTCTGAGACACGGGCCCCCGTATTGTATAAGAACATTAGAAGTGCATAGTCACGGGCCCCTTGTTTTGTTTTTCTATCCGGCGTGTTAAGCAAAACTTTCATTTCGTCTTTTTCAAGATACATTATTTTTGGGACGTGCCTTCCATTGATTTCCCTTGGAACATTCCGCTTGATGGGGATTGATTTCAGCTTATAGTACCAATAAACATATTGAGGTTCTGATGTCGCAACATATTTTGAAAAGCTATGGATCGCAGCCAACCTTTGATTCCTTGTTTGTATCAAACAACATTTGGTAGATTCAAGATACAATAGAAAGTCACAGACCAAAGTATCGGTTATTTCTTCTATTTTGAGAGAGTCGATTGAACTCCCTTTGGTTTCGGCAAACGTGAGTAACTGATGAAGGGCATCTCTATAGCTTGTTATGGTATTACGGGATAAATTTCGAGTAATAGGCAAAAATTCTTGAAGGTATCGCTTAAGCCAGTATCCCACCCAATCTTTATCTATCTTTTTCATATCTCAGCGTAGGATTTAAATTTGTTACTGGCTTCATTTAACAGTTTGTCGGTGAGTGTTATATATACTGACGTACTGTCAATATTGCAATGTCCAAGATAAGTTGACAATGCAGGAAGCAATTTTTGGACATCTAATCCGTCATTATAGCATTGTATTACTCTGTTTGTTGCAAACGTATGCCTCATATCTTGTAACCTGACATCAAACCGACCTGTATGGTTGCGATGAACTTTAGCTTTGTCACAAATGGCCCGGAATGCTTGCTGCAAGGCTGTTAACTTAACGTAACTGCCCCTCTTATCTACAAACAAATGATTTACAGTAGCCTTTGTATTTTTCACTATTTCAGAACGTAAGGTGATATAGTCACTAATAATTTTCATTACAGGCCTACTGACAGGGACAATACGGCTTTTATAAAACTTCGTTTCCCTTATAATAACAAGCATATTTGATATGTCAATATCATCAACCGTAAGGGTTACTGTTTCACTTGGCCGAAGACCAAGAAAGCAAGTAATTTTCAGCATTGCTTGTATCACAATCGGGTATTCTATATTAAATCGTTTCCTGTAACTCAGTGCTGCCTCAAAGATTCTATTGAGTTCATCCGAAGTGTATATGTGTGGCCTAAAGGGTTCCGGTTCCTGTGGTTTATATTTTGGAAGAGGACTATCCGTTGCATACCCTCGTATCATAGCCCATTTATACAAACCAGTAATTGCTGAATATATGCTGAACCAGTAACTTGTAGCAATTCCCTTCCGCGTTCCTTTCAAAGACAGGTATGAGAGACAAGTTTCCTCTGATACATCATCAAGGACATGCTCGCTACCGGCATACTTGCCAAATCCAAGTAACAGATATTTTAACGTACGTACCTTTTCTCCAAGATTTACCCGGTATTCAGTATAACTGTTGATTGCTTCTATAATATTCATAGCACGCCCTCCCATTTTATGACTGCCACTTTTCGAAGGTTAGCCAAGTCAATTTTAGCGTATATGCGTGTCGTGTCAAGAAGTTTATGCCCAAGCAGATCGGAGACAGCTTTTAACGTCCCTCCCGAGTTGATTATATGACTTGCACAAGCATGCCTTAGGGAGTGCCCCCCTCTATGTCTAATTTTGGCACCTATTTTACTATATGCTTGTGATATTATTCTATAGATGCAAGCCATGGATAACTTTTTGTACGGCATAAACAATGTTAAGAACAACTGTTCCCTGCCAAGAACATTATTTCGCCCATGCCTAATATAATCAGCAATCAAATTGCCAGCTTCTGGCAAAAGAGGAAACGCTTGAAACCCTCCTCGCTTTGCACGTTTGAGATATATTTTGTTCTTATCCCAATCTATGTCCTTCAAACGTAGGTTAGCAACCTCGCTTGAACGTAAGCCGTATATAGCTATTATCGTAATTATCGCAGTATTCCTTTTTCCTCTTGGATCACTTGTCCCATAATGTGTAACTAATTTCTGCACTGTATCCCATGATGGCCCATATGGAAGTGTATCAAGTGAAAAATCCTTTGGGTGTCGTATACCTCCTGCAATATTGATACACCATCCTTGATTATGTGCATATCCCAAAAAGTCACGTAATGTGGATGCTATGGTTGATATCGACCTTCTATTACACCCACAACTATGACGATAACTAAAATATCCATCAATCGTGTCTAACTTGATGTCTTTTAATGGCGTGCTGTTTTGAATGAACGACAAAAAACATAATAGTTCTCGTTCTCTTCCCTTTAATGTGACATTTGCAAGCCCTTTCGCTTCAAGTGCCCACATGAGATACTCTTTTACAAAATGTGCTCCCTTAGGGAGTTCCTTTTGCTTTACTTCCAGAATGCTTGCATATTTGAGCCACCCATTAGCTACTGCGTGGAACGTCTTACTCCATTTTGATGACAATGGCACAACCTGTTCTTTGGCAATCTCACACTTTGTGGCTATAGCTCCGGTAATGTCATCACTTGTGACAACTCCATTTAGATCAAGCATGTCCACGATATGCAATTGCATCTCTGCATATTCACGCAACGTACTGAAGGACATGCCTTGAAGTTTGAGATGCTCCAGATATGCCATCCGTTCTTTATATAAAGGATAAGTCAAATATCTTATCTTGTAGAAGCATACGGTGCTGAACTGATTGAAGATAATACTATCATCATTGTATTTAAGATCTAAACAATGCAGGCTATCAATCCACTGCACTGTTGTACTAACATAGAACCAGAATTTTTTGTCTTTCCAATCGTTCTGACAAGCTATGATTTCTTCAAGCTTGATGATTTTTGGTTTCTTTTCGCTCAAATTCAGATACTTGACAGCAAATAACAGATAATCAGCTGTCATCTGGAGAGATCGCAAGCAACGATTTTTGTCTTTCTTGAGAGTGATAAATACTTCTCTCTCGTTTAATAACGGAGCATTTAGATGCTCATCAATTTTGATTTGATTTTTAAATAAAGTTTCTATCATTTTGCAATTACGTTCATTAGAGAACGTAGATGCAATTTACGTAAGCTTATTATGTTGTGTTAGATAACACTTCATATTTGATAATTAATGAGTTATATTATGATGCCAACATAACTACATTGCCAACATAAGGTCGAAAAAATTATCTGTTCGCCGGTTCGCACGAGGGGGCTCAAAGAGCAGCCATGTTTTATTCGTTTTTTTGGACTTGCAAAAGGAATAATATAAATCCCTTTGAATGGCTAAAAGATGTATTGGAAAGGATTCCCACCTACAAAGTCAATAAGCTGGACGAACTTTTACCACAGAACTGGGAAAAATCTTAAGCACGGAGAGGAAACACCCCCCCCCACGATACGCAAAATTATCATATTATAAAAATCTTTTCAAGACCTACTTGGTAGACGGGATACGACCTTCTGCTCATAAAAATTGAAATCCCTGATTCCTTAGAAATCCTGACTATCCCGGAAGACATCCTGGTTCCTGGCTGGGATGATTTTCCCTACAGCAGCGAAACGGTTGAATTTGGAACTTCATTTTTGCGTAAGAAAGAACATCTGGCACTTAAAGTTCCGTCAGTAATTATTCCCGATGAATTTAACGTGATTCTGAATCCACTCCATCCGAATATCCAAAAATGCAGCATTATTAGTTCTGTACCTTTTGTTTTTGATGGGCGGATTTTGAAATAGTGGGCTAAATCACAAGCTGAGTGAATAAACTGGAGTCCAATGTCATACGGATAAAATTATTAATCTGATATCGAAACCAAATCGCCAATAAACTTTGTAAAATCATCAATTTCCTGGTTTACGCTGGCTTTTTCCAATGCAGACAGGTAATCATCGCGTTTTTCCACCGGAATAACTGTCCACGGATATCCACCCGATGCCAGCATGACATTCATTAAAAACCGGCCAATGCGTCCGTTTCCATCCATATAAGGGTGGATGTACACAAAAATAAAATGCCCCAGCACAGCGCACACACCTGGCACGGATTCTTCTTTTAACAAATCAAAAAATGCCGGCATTGCATCGCGCACCGCGGCAGAATTGGGCGGCACATGGTTTGCCCCTTTGATATACACCTGGCTGTTCCGGTAACCAGCCAAATCCGTTGCTTTGATAATCCCGGCCGCAACTGCCGGAGCAAACAATTCGCGGTACCAGGCACCGTGGTCTGTATCAGCAACTTCTCCCGGATTATCGCCGTTTAAAACTGCCCGGATACTTTCTTTTACTTTTTGAAACGACTGCCAGTACCCCCTTGCTGCCATGGCATCTTTATGTCCCTTATCCAAATCATTGCCGGCAGGATTCCATTTCCCGCTCCTGACCTGTTCGATTAACTCCGGGCTTACCTGGTATCCTTCGATAGAAAGCGAATGGTACGCATCGGAAACATATTTTTCATCCACTTTTTCCAGGTATTGCTTTTTATCGGCAGGCAATCCCGGAGAATCGGGAAAGTTTTTTATTACGGTTTCACGCATATTGTTCCACATCAAACGGATGCGTGTGGCATAAGGAGACACCTGCCTACTGTCATATAAAAAAGGTTTTTTTTCTGTAAAAGGATCAGTTTCACGGACATCGTATCCGGCCGATTTCATGGTACTAATGATTTCACCTGCAAACCGTTCGTTACCCATGTTTCTGAAAGCTCCCGCCAGGCGACCGGCAATTACGCTGTGCCCGCCATTGAGCAAAATGGATAACAGTTCCGATGGATTTTTAATCATTGTTAAACATATCCTGGCATCTGTAGGGTAACTGGAGAAAAAGTCGGAAGAGCAAAAAACGAGGCCTGCAGCTAAAGAATACACATGAGTCCCTTCAATTTCCTCCCGCTCTTTTTGTGGTGGGATAGTTCCTTTCAAATCGAAAAAAGAAGTGCCGTGCAATAACTCTACAATATTATTCTGGGCTTCAGGCGAACGCACCAAAAGTTGTTTGGGTACCATCCGGTTTCCGCTGTGCAATAACAACGACTGCTCCGGCGAAAGGCACCAGTCTTTGCCAAAACGGGTATTCAAGTAAACAGAAACAAAATACCAAAATGAGATGTACCAGGAAGTGGTATCTCCCTTCTGTTCGTCAGGCCGGATTGTAATGTACCAGCCTTTGATTACTTTACGAAGAAATCCATTGGCAATTAGACGCTCCTTATGCGTTCTGGACAAATCATTTGCCCGGACCACTGCAATTCCCTTTTCATTTTGCAGTTGTTGAAGCTGCTCCAGGGATTGTGCTAATTTTTCAGACGGTGAGGCCATATCTGTTTTCTTTTTATAAAAGCCTAACTTATAAATTCCGGAGCAAAGTTAGTAAAATATGTTGTACAATATTTAGTTTTATCTGTTGTGTTATTTTTAGTAAAATCTGTTGTGCGAATATTAGTACTTGCTGTGTGTTGCTCTGTTAATTGAATTGACCACCATTTAGACCACCTATTTGACCACCCAATGAGCCACCTATTGGGCCAGCATTGAGCCACCTTTTAATTCAACATTTTCATTATATTGGGTTACCGAATAATGCAATGTCATGCGCATAAGGATTTGACTTTGCCTTCCTATAAAATATCTAATACCTCCTTTGCCTCCCTTTTCGCCTTCTTTTAATCCGTAGCTTTTGATTTTTCTCTTTCGAATAATTCTGTGGTATCAGTTTTAAAAGATTACTTACAGGTGACATACTCAACACACCAACCAGTTTTTGCTGTTGATGATTATGCTCCTTTTCGATGGATTGCTCATTTTTCAGCTTCTCTTTTTGCGACTGATAAAACTTTGGTCTCTCCTTAAAATTCGACAACCGAATCGGATAACGAATGTGATTTCCTGTTCCGTCTGTCACCAAAACAATATGCCCCCTGCCCGATTTTTTGATTTGAACATACATTTTTACATACAATAATTAGATATTGCTGTACTTTAAGCGCGTGTTTAAACCCCTAATTTATTAAATATTGCTATTCCAATGTCATAGTTAAGTTTTTTATTCACGTTATCCATCACATCCACAAAACCCAGTTTGCAATGATGCGCATATTCCTTTCCTTTTAAAAAACTGCCCCAGGGTTCGGGGGAGTCTGCGGTTTTCGGGTAGAGCAGCATGGATTTGTCAGCATTCCAGTAGATGTTGTAGGCGAACATTTGTTTCAGATCATCATCGGCAGGGTTTTGATAGTCTATAATCTTCCACTTGGTATCGATTACGATATTCTCGGTTTTCCCATTAACGGTTGTGGTAATTACAAGGTCGGGGCGAATTGTTTTGCTGTATGTTTGCGTTTTCCAGAACACCTGGGAGTTTTGAAAACTGACCTTGCAATTCTCCGGTTTGGAACGGACCAGCATCCTGAAAATGTATTCTTCCCAAAGCTGATTCATATCGAACAACAGGGCAAGCATATTTTCATGTCCGGTTTTTATATCCGGCGAATAATTCAGGATGATCATCCGGGCAATTTTCAGTGCTTCGCGGTACATTACGGTTTTCCTGTTGTCTGGAATTTTACTGAAATGATTTTTCTGTATCACCACATGGGATAACTCCGGCATATCGAGATTTACCCTTGCCAGGCGATCTTTCAGATTAGGATTTGAAGTAATCCGGTTCAATATAACCAGGGCATTCCCTAGAATCTGATTGATTAAGTGGTCGTGATTGTAAACCTGGTGGTGCGTAAAAAACCTCTCCCGGTGAATCAGGTTTTTTTCAATGTTCCGCCCAAAGTTCAACCGGCCTTTCAAAGCACCTACATTCCCATCATTCGTTCGGTATTGCTTTATCAGCCCTTTGCGTAGGAGTTTCTCCACTTCATCGATGAAAATTTCGAAATAAAGATCGAGAATTGAGTTGTACCTGCGGTGGAGATTGGCCTCAGAAACGGCATCAATGCGTATATGATGACAAACAGCGAGCATTTTGAGCAGGACATTACGCCATTTGTGTGATGACTGTTCAAATTCCTCTTTGGTTATTTCTTTTCGTCTGTCTGCTTTAGGCAGTATTTCCAGTGTCAGGTTACCAATTTGGATAACACCTATATAGCTCTTAAACTTTATGCCATCCCTGATTCCGGTGAAATAGATGTTGTTGTTTTTATCGTTAAAATCATACAGTTTTTCCAACTCAGCCTTAAACAGTTTTCTTCCCCAGACATCGGGATGAAGGGTTAACCGTTCATGTTCAAATACCTGAATCAGTCTGCCCATTTTTACTGCTCCTGCCCTTTTGTGTAAATGGAAACAAAATCCCAGGCTTCTGCTGGTTTTATGCGGTAAATATCACGCTGGATTAAGTCTGTTCTCAAATCTCCGTATTCCGGGAAATCTGCAAAGTCAAAGCCATTCGTGTTATTTACTTTTTCCACAAAACTGCTGCCCAAAACAAGGCCTATTTTACCGAAGTCACCAAAGAAGTATTCTTCCAGCAGTGGAATAATCTTGTCGTAAAAAACCTGTTTCAGTCCTTCTTTGGTTTTTTCAATTTTCATGAAATAGGAGTGGCCTATCTTGTGATCTTTATCAATCAGTTTCTCGATGCGGTCGTTGATGGTTTGCAACAGTTTAACCACGTCAACGTCCTCAATCCTTCCGTCAGGAGCCAGGCTGCTGCCTATTCCTTGAATGAGGGCAGGGATTGGAGGAAGTTCTTCAAAGCTAAAACGTCTTCTTAACGCGGTGTCCAGTGCTTCAATGCTTCGATCTGCTGTGTTCATGGTACCGATGATATAGAGATTCGGAGGTACACCAAAACCGGTTTCTTTGCTGTATGGTAATGTTACCGTGAGTCGTTCAGAATTCCCAAGCCGCTTATCTTCCTCCATCAGGGTGATTAATTCGCCAAAAATCTGGGAGATGTTTCCGCGGTTGATTTCATCGATGATCAACACAAAAGGATCACCTGCTTTTTCAATTTTTTTTAATTCCGTGATCAACTCCTTTTTCTGCACATAGGAAAGTTCTTTTCGGCTGGTTCCCCTTTCATATATCGTTTGTTCAAAATCTTTAAGTCTTTTAAATAATGCGACATGTCCCGATTTCCATGAGTAGATGCCTAAATTCTCAATATCTTTAATTCGTTTGATATCACTTACGTTTTCGTAGTTATCAAAGAGAATTTTTAAATTTTTTGGTGTTTTGAGGGATCTTTCCCATTCATCCGAACCTGAAATTTTCAAATGTTCCATTATGATGTTTTTATTTTCATCAATTCCTGCTATTCGAAGTGGCCACTTTTTTATCAGGGTTTCAAATTCTATAAAGCCTGAATCTTCAATTTGTTCTTCAATGTAATTGCAAAACTGGTCATAGAGGTCTTCAAAGTATTCGGATTTTGTTAAGGACTGCACGTCATTTTTTTCGAAAATATTAAAAAGTGCATTCACACACATTTGCTTAAATATCCCGTCTTTAATTTCATAATTCAGTTCCGGACCAGAGTCCAGAACAGGTTTGATCCCCTCCACAAAATCCTCGTAACTGAAAGACTGATGAAACGTAATAAATTCAATCTGCCCGGCATCCTTCAGCCTGTTGAATTCTGAGACAAGAATATCCCGGTTTTCTTCGTTGGCTTTAACAAACTCTTTTCCCCGAATAATTTCCAGGGCTTTGTTAATGGTGTTATACGTTTTCCCGGTTCCGGGAGGACCAAATAGTATTTGATTGAGTTTTTTGTTTTTTATTTTTTCTTTGTCAGGATGATTTCTAACTGTTTCTGAGGAGTCAGAGTTATTGAGCCAGGCTTTAAGGTTATTCAGCTTATGACTTTCTTCAGGATTCAGTTTTATTGCTTCATCAATAATGTTTAAGGCAGTTTGGTTTTTCTTCAGGTAAATAAAACCAATCTGACCCATACGCATTTTTTCTTCCAGGTATCCTTTTTCTTTGATATTATCAATTTTGTTTTTCAAAACCAGTGACAAATCCTTTTTGCCGATCAGGTTGTATGACATCGTTTCAGAAATAGCAACAGGTGTATGAATTATTTCAGCTTCCCCGTAAAACCCAACGATTTTCCCTTTTGAATGAAAAATAATCAAATTGTTGTTTCCTTTTATCGACGGGGGATGAGTAAATTGGGCATATCCAAAGATTTTATCATCTTTGTTGCGGGAATTTTTAAAATCAAAATTCCAGCTTTCATGAGGAATATTTCCCTCCTGAACCCAACGATGATTACTGGCATCATCACTTGGAGATTTCCAGTCATTACTGTTCCAGGTGATATTCACCATGACTGTCGATTTTTCGAGGTTTTCAGATAATAATCTTTCCATCTCAGCTTTGTTTTTAAGTAACAGGTAAAAATCATTTTAAGTAATCAGATTATCACTCTATAAATATCATTTTATTTGGTTCATGCCTGTAAAGTGAAATCAGCGATTTACATGCTCGTTTCATTTCTCAATTATATAATAACCTCCAGTTTTAGGAGCTCCTTTGAATTCTATAAGCTTACTGTCTTTTAAAATTTTCACATACCGTTCAATGGTTGATGTCCCTTTGTTCATATAAGAAACAAAATCCGGCGTTTTCTTTCCGGGGGCATTTTTTATAAACTTCAATAGTTGTTGCAATTCTTGTTTTACTCCTTCATTTACTCCCTCGACTATTAAATTTACTCCTTCATTTACTCCCTCATTTACTCCCTCATTTGTGAGTTTGCTTTTTATATCGGGGAAAACTAAAAAAGTACGATTGTTTCCAACTTTCCATTCCGGTTCCCGGAACCCATTTGAAATACAATCGTCAATCATTCTTAATGTGCCTGTGCCAAGCATTTCAATATAGCCCCGAATAAAACAAATTTGTGCAATATCAGGATTTCTTAAAACAGAGGGGTGTTTCTTTTTTAAATCGGATAAATTTATTCCTTTAGGTAATTCTCCCGGATTGCTTATTTCAAGACGGTCTGCGTAAAGGCTAATATTCAAATAGTTCATTGAAAGGGAATAGTCCCTGTGTACTAAAGCATTAAGTAGTCCTTCGCGCAGAGCAAAAATTGGTAATCTGTCTTTTTTCCTTTTTAAACCCTCAATGCGAGACCAACTCGTAAGGTAATTTTCGAAAAAATCCCAGGCTGAATAGATATTTCTAAACAGATTGCCCTCAAACTGTTTGTCGTAAACAAATGTATTTCCCGGTTTGTCTTCCGGATATACTGTAATTCGCATTTTACACTGCGGCAAATAATGCGATGGATTCACAGCAAAAAGAATAATAGCTGCATTGGTCAAACTTCCGCCTCTTATTAAGCCTGTTTGGGTCAGAAAATCTTCTACACTTAATTCTTTTACTGAAGGTTTATTTTTTATGAATTCTTTAATCGTTTCCTTTACCTCGTACAAATCCAAATCACTGATTTCGGCACCCAGGACAGTTTGTCTTTCCCAAAGAAATTCATTTGATTTTCTTTCCCCGATTAACTGGGAAAGGTCTTCTGAGTCCGCAGGTTCTGTAGTTGTTGTGGTTGTTGTGGATGAATAATCCCGAACGAATATTTCACCATTAAAACTGTAAGGTTTATTGGCACCGGGCCAAACACTGATATGAATAATAATTTTATTTTTATATTTTAATTGTCGCATAGAGACCGGGACCTGTGGCTTTAGATTTTGGTACAACCAAAAATTTAATTCCTTCGGATCAACAGTTGTATTTAATTTGACGGGA
Source organism: uncultured Syntrophaceae bacterium (assembly GCA_964552105.1). Taxonomy (GTDB): domain Bacteria; phylum Desulfobacterota; class Syntrophia; order Syntrophales; family UBA6807; genus CAZGAK01. The sequence continues at coordinate 902 of CAZKGS010000059.1, read as the reverse complement.
TCCCGGTGTTCATTAAATCCAATGAGAATATCACCACCTTCTTCATTGGCAAAGGCACAAATTGTCTGCCCAATTTCTTCCCAATCGAACTGTTGGAAAAACGCAACCCGTTCGTTTTCGCCCCGGGCAATCAAATTTTCAATAACAAGATTATCGTAATTCATTATTCAACCTTTTTTGAGTTAATTATATAGCGGATAAACTCCTGGTCTTCAAATTGTGCTTTCACATATACCAAAGCTTCATCCATCCTGTAAAATTCCTGTGTCCAGTTCCCGGTACGTGTTGATATGGGCTTCCCTTCTTTAATCACAAAATCGTAAATATCCAGCGTTCGTTCGTCAAATACCGGACTTTTTTCAATTCGTATCTCCCGTATTTTTTCTCCCTTATCATTCAGATAATACATCTTTTTTTTCAATTGCCTTGCAAAAACCACGTCGCGGTGTACCAAAAACCAGTAAGGTTTTTCCAATTTAATGGCCAGCTTCATCTCCTCAAAGGTTATGTTTGTTTCATCAATATTTCCTGTGCCATAAAAAGGCCTCACAATTCCTAGAAATGTATCGCATTCATGAACTGCCTGCAAACAATTTTCCAGATTTGATTTACGCGGATTAACTTTTACGGTTCCGATTTGCGAATTGATTACTTCGTATTTCAGGTTCGATAATGTAGCGCAAATGGTTGACAACTGGTCTTCGAAACCATAAACAGTAGAGGCTACCATAATTTTCAGCGGTTTATTCATACATTAATTTTTAAGTCCGTACGATTTCAAATAATTGTTGCTTTTACCCAGGTTATGGAAGTTGGCTTCCTTACTGCAACGGAATGGGGCAAGTTGCACACCAGTCAATTGCAGGTTGGATAAAATATCAGAAAAATACCAGTGGTCCTGG
>CAZKGS010000058.1:6891-12088 GCA_964552105.1 uncultured Syntrophaceae bacterium | reverse complement strand
AGAGCTTTTACCAGAAGGGAAATGAACCTGGTCCTGACAGCGTTGTTGAAGAGGTGATAAGGAAGGGCAAAAAGATTATCTTTGAGAATGTAACCGCTGATAATGCGCCTTACCCGGAATTCGTATTGAATGAGGGATTGAAATCGGCAGCATATATTCCGCTGGCTTCCATGGAGGGGGTCTTTGGCGTAATAAGAGTTTCCAGTCACACTTCGCGATTGTTTTCAGATGATGACAAGAGTCTCCTTGCCATCATCAGCAATCGTATTGCCGTTGCCATAGAGAATGCAAGTCTTCATCAAGAGACAAAAATGTTCGGTCAGTCTCTGGAATTAAAGGTAAGGGAGAAGACGGCGGAGCTGGAGGATTCATATCGTGAGATAGGGAAGTCGGAAGAGAAGTATCGGACCATGTTTGATGCGGATCCTAATCCTATCATTATTGCCGACAGGAAAACCCTGCAAATTCTGGATGTGAACGAGACGGCTCTTGACTGTTACGGGTACTCATGGGACGAGTTTTTAGGTATGTCTTTCCTGGATCTTGGATATAAGAGAGACAGTGAACTGATCGACGGTTTGAAGAGAGTTTCCTTGAATGAATCGAATTCCTTCCCGAAGAGGATACACAAGAAAAAGGATGGGCTGCCATTTTATGTGAATGTCCATACCCGTTCTGTTCAATTTATGGGAAGAGACGCCCTGATAGCCAGTACCCCGGATGTAAGCGAAAGTGTCGAAAAAGAAGCCCAGTTGATTCAGGCCAGCAAGATGGCGACATTAGGTACCATGGCTTCCGGTATAGCCCATGAAATCAATCAGCCCCTCAACGTGATTCAGGTGTGCTCGGATTTCTTCAAGAAAATGATTAACAAAGGCGAGAAAATAAAAGAAAAAGAGCTGTATGCTATGACTGAAGAGATTGAGAGAAATGTTCAAAGGGCGGCTCAGACCATAAAACATATGAAAGATTTTTCCAGGCAATCGGAAATTAGAAGTAATCAATTGGATATTAACGAACCTATTGCCGACGTCTTCAAGATACTGGGCCAGCAGTTGAGGGTACACAGGATAGAAGTGGCGCTGGATCTGGCCGAAGATCTGCCTCCCATCATAGCCGATCATAACAGAATGGAGCAGGTCTTTATCAATCTGGTGACGAATGCCATGGATGCCCTGGATGAAAAGGAAGCCAAATCAGGGGATCGAGAGTGGAACAAGGTCTTGAAGATCAGATCTTATCAGAAAGATGACCACGTTGTTGTAACGGTTTATGATAATGGAACAGGGATTCCTGAAGATATCAGGGATAAAATATTTGAGCCCTTTTTTACCACGAAAGAGGTTGGAAAAGGTACCGGACTGGGCATGAGCATCAGTTACGGTATCATCAAAGATTATGGTGGAACCATTGAAGTAGAGGGTGATCCCGATAATGGCACTACCTTCAAACTGGATTTTCCCGCTGCCAGTGAAATGTGATGGTAATGGAGATGGACAAACTTTTATTGATAGATGATGAAGAGGCGATTGTTCGCGTCCTTTCTATTTCATTAAAGAGTGATGGCTATAGCGTTATCCCCGCGTACAGCGGCAAGGAAGGGTTGGAACAGTTTGAAAAAGAATCTCCCCCTATAGTCCTTACAGATCTAAAAATGCCGGGAATGAGTGGAATTGAACTCTTAAGAAGAATAAAAGAATTGAATCCTGATACAGAGGTTATTGTTATCACAGGACATGGAGATATGGATTCTGCGATAGAGGCGCTCAGAAATGGTGCTTCTGACTTTATTAATAAACCTGTTAGAGATGAGGCATTAGCGATTGCATTAAAGAGGGCGCAGGAAAAAATTGCAATCAGAAAACAACTCATGGCATATACGACAGATTTAGAGAATATGTGCAGGATTGCAACAGAGGAGGTAAGAAGAAAATCTGAATTTCAGGATAAAATGATAACCAGTTCTAATGATGGTGTTGTGGCTACTGATGAAAGTGGAGAAATAATTATTTTCAATCCCGGGGCGGAGGAGATATTCGGCTATTCTCGCTTTGAAGTTATCAGGAAAATGAAGCTTGGTGATCTGTATCCTGCGGAAATTGCAGAGGAATTCAAACAGGGCTTTCGTCGAAAGAGGGATAAAAAAGGGTGGGGCTGGCAGGAAACTGATATCGTGGGAAAAGATGGCACTAAAGTGCCCACACGTTTTTCAGGGACCCTTCTCTATGAAGAGGATGAAGTTATAGGCAGTGTTGGCTTTTTTCAGGATCTCAGGGAGATAAAACGCCTTCAAAAAGAACTCGTCAACTCTGAGAGATTAGCTGCTATTGGACAGACTGTAGCACGACTCGCGCACTACATTAAAAATATTCTCACGGGACTGAAGGGTGGAACATATATCGTAAATATTGGCCTTGACAAAAATGACACAGATAAGCTAAGAACTGGCTGGAATATGGTACAGAGGAACGTTGGTCGGATATCCTATCTTGTTATGGATTTGCTTACTTACTCTAAAGAACGCGAGCCCGAGTACCAGGATTGTTTCCCAAATGATGTTGCGGAAGATGTATGTGAACTTATGGAGTCCAAGGCAACACAAAATCAGATTGATTTTATAAGAGATTTTGATCCGTCTGCAGGTAAGGTCTGTATGGATCCGAACGCTGTTCATCGATGTCTTCTTAACCTGGTTTCTAACGCCATTGATGCATGTCTTTTTGATCTCAATCTGGAGAAAAAATGGCAGGTTCGGGTAAAAACCGAACAGATAGATAATATCATTAAATTTGAAGTAACGGATAATGGTCTGGGCATGAGTGATGAAGTTAAGCAGAAGCTCTTCTCCGCTTTTTTCAGTACAAAAGGAGGCAAGGGCACAGGCCTCGGTTTACTCGTTACCCAAAAACTAATTCAGGAACATGGCGGAAGGATAGAAGTACAATCGGAACCGGGGAAGGGTTCGACATTCACAATGTTTTTCCCTTATAGAAAACCTGAGAAAGAAGAACTGCATTAACCAAATCGGTAATTTTAAAACATAAGGGGGTTTGCTATGGCGAAAAAGATACTTGCTGTTGATGATGATCCTGATATCATTATTTTTGTCAAAACTGTTTTGGAAGAGAATGGTTATATTCCCCTGATAGCAAAAAATGGGGAGGCGGGTCTGGCCATGGCGAGAAAGGAAAAACCTGCCCTGATCATTCTTGATGTTCTGATGCCTAAACAAAGCGGTATCAGGATGTACAGAGAAATAAAGAGTGATGCGTCCTTAAAAGACATTCCTGTAGTCATACTTTCTGGAATTGCCAAGAGAACATTCCTGCGTTCTCAGGAAGCATTAACGGAATTTGGTGATGAATCTGTTCCGGAACCGGAAGCCTATATTGAGAAACCCGCTGAACCGGAAGAATTGGCTGAAGTAATTAAAAAATTTATAAGCTGATTTATGGCTATTCATCGTGGTTTTAATCAGTAATAGATAAAACAGGAATAACAATGGAAAAAGATACGAAAACTAAGAAAATGCTCTTTGTCACCCAGTTTGAGGAGTTGTGGTTTGATGCTCTGCAATCGTTGATGGATTTGAGGAAATCCGGTTTTAATCACGTCGTATTTCTTCACGTGATAGAGAGAGATAAAGTTGCCATGCGTCGCGGCAAGGGTTATCTCAAGGATCAGGAAATAAAGTTACGTGAAATGGCAAATGTCCGCTTTATTGATTGGGCAGAAGATCTTTTTGTGCAGGGCATGGAGGTTGGTGCCTATATCGTTGTAGGAGACATTCTTCCAAAGATTATTTCGACGGCGGAAGAGGAAGGTATAGATTTAATCGTCACCGGTCGTCACAGGAGACCCAAACTTGAAGAACTCTATGCAGGATCTGAAACACTGGAACTTCTCCGAAGAACTTCAACGCCGGTTTTAGTCCATAAATATATGTTGCCATCGGGAAAAATCAATGAAAAGCCCTTTGAAAGACCGCTTCTCGCGTTGGATTGGTCCCCGGCTAGTGGAAATGCCGTCCGCTACCTCCTCGGCTTTAAAGATATTATAAAAAAAGTGGTGGTTATTCATGTTGCCGGTGAAAAAACATTCAAAAGCGATTCTGCAATGGAAATACAGGCCATTCGAAAAAAGAACAGGCAGAAGCTGGAAGAGGTTTGTGACGCTTTTCGTGATGTCGGTATAGACACGGAGTCACATCTTTATGTAGGTGCTACGTGTGAACAGATTGAAAAGGCAGCCCAGGAACGGGGAGCGACCATGATTGTAGGCGGAACAACGGGGAAAAAGTCACTGAAAGAAATATTCCTGGGAAATACAGCGAAAAAATTGGCAGAACGTTCGGTGTTTCCCACCTTGTTAATTCCTGCAAACATCAAGCATGAAGCTAGTTAGATACTGTGGGGTTGATTGAGTAATGAGGGTAAGGAAGTTACTTTACATTGCTGATATAAAGGAGCGTGAGATGGCTCCTGACATTTTTGAAAAGATTATTTCTTTCCAGCAAAATGGACTTGAGGAAATAGTGTTTTTTAAGGTTAACCCCTCTGAAGAGCAGATAGAAAACTTGTCCCGTTTATCGATCAACTCGAAAGTTTTGCCCGATCATGCCATATCATCGGAAGATATATTACGTATCGCCGAAGAAGAAGCGATATCGCTCATCGTAATGGGAATTGACAAAGAAAAAGAAAATACACATCCCGGATCTGTCTTGAAAAGATTGATAGAAATGTCATCCACACCGCTTCTTGTTATAAAAGAGAGTGGAGAAGAAAAAGACTCACAAAAGGGGTTGTTCGATCATGTAATTTTTGCAACTGCCTGTACTTCCAGATCTGAAAAGACGGTGAAATTCATCCTTGGTTTTAAGGAGTTAGTGGGTGAATTAGATATAATACATGTTATTAATGGTAAGATAACTGTAAAGTATATGCGTGACCTGAAAGAAAGACTTGAAAAAACGAGAAAAGTTTATCTGGATGAGGGAATAGATGCGGAATCACACATCTATGCAGGTAAAACTGATGAGGAAATCATAACAGCGTCCGGAGATTACAGGGGAACGATTATTATTATTAGCGTAAATACTGAAAGATCCTACCTGAAACGTATGTTTAAAAAAAGTTCAGCCTATGGGACCGTTAAAAGAGCGAATATGCCGGTACTTATAGTGCCTTGATTTTGA
>CAZKGS010000058.1:0-6791 GCA_964552105.1 uncultured Syntrophaceae bacterium | reverse complement strand
ATTTTGAATAAACAAAAAGGATTAAACATATGGAAGTAACCCTGCTGGTACAGGCGGCAGATGATTCATTTCGTCTTCTGGAAAATGCGCGAGTTCAGGCTGTAGATCTCTTGAATACAGCGGTGCAATTAACATCCGACACACGATCTGTTGAGGAGCGAAAGCTTCATGCAATTTTTGCGGGAGCGCAGGACGCAAGATCGGGCCTTCAAAATTTTCTTGCAACTTTTCTCTTGTTATTCGGGTTCTGGGCCCTGTTGTCCGGAAAGTTTGATGCTTTCCACCTTACCCTGGGAGTTATATGCTCATTCATTATCGCCTATTTAACCCATGACCTGCTCTTTGCCAATGTAAGGGTGGGGGATATCCGTGTAATTGTACAGAGATTCATCACTTACATGCCGTGGCTTGTCTATCAGATTGCAATTGCTAATATACACGTTGCTTACCTGGCATTATCACCCAAAATGCCCATAGATCCCCAGATAATCAGATTTAAATCGAAGCTTGAAAGCGATATCTCCTGGGTAACGTTGGCCAATTCTATCACTTTAACGCCGGGAACGATTACAATGGATATTGAAGAAGGTGAATTCGTGGTACACGCCCTTTCGAAAAAGGTAGCTGATGATCTGAACACGGGAGAGATGGAAGACAGGATAGCCCATATATTTATGGAAGCGGACCACATCTATATTCAGGATGTACTGGATGTGGCCAGGATATTCGGTGAAATGAGGAGAGCGGCTTAGGGATTTTTCATATAATTGGATAGAAAGATATGATATTTCGTAAAGAAGATATTATTGTAAGTACAATATCAAGGATTCTTGTCCCCTTCATACAGCTTTATGCCCTATATGTCATTATGCACGGCCATTACAGCCCCGGAGGCGGTTTTCAGGGAGGTGTTATCCTGGGCGCGAGTATGGTCTTGTTGCTCCTGACGCGTGGTTATGATGAAGCAACAGGCAAGGTTTCTGAAAATACGGTAACTTTACTTACCAGTGCCGGCGTATTAATCTATGCGGGGATCGGATTGTTATGTCTTTTCTTCCTTGGGAACTATCTTGATTATGGAAAGCTGGCCGCACTGTTACATGTAAATCCAGCGCATGCGCGGTCTCTCGGGATTCTGGGAATCGAAACCGGTGTTGGTATTGCCGTTATGGCTGTTATGTATTCAATCTTTCTGGATATTTCTACCGGTGGAGTATTGCCCGAAGATGAGGAAGAGTGAGAGAGCATTCAGTTTTATTATGAGCGCCGGTAGATTTTGCCAAGACTGAAAGCTGATGGCTAATAGCTTTAAACTGAGGTTTTAAATGAACGGTTTTTTTCTGGTTGTCGGATTAATATTATGTTTTCTCGTACTTCTTGTACTGTACCGTGTTATATTCGGACCGGGTGTATTTAACAGAATAGCTGCTATTTCGGCAATTGGTACAAAGACGTTGATTATATTGCTTATTATGGGATTTCTATACAACCGGGTAGAAATGTTTGTTGATATCAGCATGGTTTATGCTTTGCTCAATTTTATTGGTTGTATAGCAGCCGCAAAATACCTGGAAATGGAAAAGTAGATCTTATGGATGTATTGTCTTCACTATCAATACTGTTTGTTTTAGGTGGATTATTTTTCTTTGCCACGGCGACTATCGGCCTTTTACGCTTTCCTGATTTCTTTGCCAGACTCCATGCCACAGGGAAGGGTGACACCCTTGCTGTTTTCCTGTGTCTGATTGGACTTGCACTCCATGAGGGAATTTCACTAACCGGTCTGAAAATCGTATTTATTGCAGTTTTCATGTTTCTCGCCCAACCGACGGCTACCCATGCAATTTCTCGAGCGGGAATCAAGTCCGGCCTGCAATACTGGAAGAAAAAGGAAGATTCAGAATGACATTACCCTTCGATATTATCATTCTCATATTTGTTGTTATATGCGCAATTGCTGCGATTACCGTTAAGGATCTCTTGAGTGCCATTATGATTCTTGGTGCATACAGTTTTTTCATGTGCCTTATGTGGGCGGGAATGGGCGCCGTTGACGTTGCGTTTACAGAAGCTTCCGTAAGTGCCGGTATCGGCACTATACTTTTCATTGCTGCAGTGATGAAAACTTCAAGGAGGTCGAAAGATTGAAATTCCTAAGCTTTATTGTAACAATATTGACAGGTGCTGTCCTTATTTACGGAACACTGGACATGCCTGATTGGGGTGATCCCAACTCTCCGGCGAGTCGTCATGTTTCGCCGAGATATATCACGAAGACTGAAGTGGAAACGGCCACGCCCAATATGGTTACATCCGTTCTTGCCGATTACAGGGGCTACGATACACTTGGTGAAACGACGGTTATCTTTACCGCAGGTGTATCCTGTATTTTACTGCTAAGAAGACGCAAAAAAACTACAGGATAAGGAGATTAAGGGATAAAATAGGGGTTCTGGACTAATGGAATTTATTGTAGCCAAGTATAATTACTGGATCTATATCATTCTTATGATGATAGGATTTTATGCCATGATTGCCAAAAAAAATCTCATCAAAAAAATTATCGGCATGAATATCTTTCAGACAGCAATCATCCTTTTCTTTGTTTCTACAGCATACAAAAAAGGTGCTACGCTTCCCATTCTAACTAATGCTGATGCACACGGGGAACATGCCATTGCTGTAGCTCAATATCTTAATCCCCTGCCCCACGTATTGATGCTTACGGCTATTGTGGTAATGGTGGCTACTCTGGGGGTGGCCTTGGCCATAGCGATCATGATCTATCGAAGATATGGCACACTGAATGAAGATGAGATTCTAAAGGCAATAAAATGACAGAACAGGCTCCTATTCTAATTGTTGTAATACCGTTAATATGCGCACTTCTGACACCCCTTGTGGGGTGGTTGAGAAAAAGTTTCTGTTATCCATGGGTTATTTTGTCTCTCACCATTTCGACTATCTGTTCTCTTCTTGTTCTCAATACGGTTATTCATCAGGGGGTTATCCACTATTATCTTGGAGGCTGGCTTCCACCATGGGGTATCGAATATGTTGTAGACCACCTAAATGCCCTCATGCTGGTTTTAGTTTCAGGTACTGCTTTGCTGGTGGCAGTTTACTCTAAACGGAGTCTGGAACAGGAGATACCCGACAGGATCGTTTATTTTTATACAGTTTTTCTATTACAGGTAACTGGCTTTCTGGGTATCGTTATCACCGGTGATCTATTTAACCTCTATGTGTTCCTGGAGATTGCGTCATTGGCCGGTTACGCATTGATAGCCATAGGGGAGGACGGAGCACCACTGGCAAGCTTCAGGTATGTTGTTCTCGGTACTGTTGGAGCCTGTTTTTATCTGCTGGCCGTGGGTTATCTCTACATTGTAACCGGTTCACTGAATATGGCTGATCTGTCAAGAATCTTGCCCGAATTATATGGTTCCAGGGTAGTACTTGTTGCCTTTGCCTTTTTCCTGGTTGGAATAGCGTTAAAAATGGCACTTTTCCCGCTCCATGTCTGGCTTCCCGATGCGTATACAAAGGCCCCTTCAACAGCGAGTCTGTTACTTGCCCCTCTCATGACAAAAGTTGCAATCTACGTCATGATAAGGATTATGTTTACCGTATTCAAACCTCATTTTTCCATAGAGCTTCTCCCCGTAACGCAGATAATGCTGTGGATTGGTATTATAGCTATTTTTGCAGGAGCTATTATGGCGCTGGCCCAGGTCGATTTCAAAAGGATGCTGTGTTACATTATTGTGGCTGAGGTCGGATACATGGTGGGTGGTATAGGAGTAGCAAATGCGGTGGCAATTAAAGGTGCAATTCTCCATATCATGAATGATGTTGTAATGACCCTTGGACTGTTTGCCGTGGCAGGTATCATCAGCTATAAGATGAGACATCATAATCTTTCAGATTTTTCAGGGTTATTCAAGAAAATGCCATTTACAATGGCTGCTCTTGTTACGGTGGCCCTTTCCATAGTCGGTGTACCTCCTACCTGCGGTTTCTTCAGCAAATGGTATCTTATCCAGGGTGCCATAATGGCCGGGAGCTGGGTGTTTGTAGTCGCCCTTTTATTCTCCAGTTTAATTAATATTATACTCTTTTTCAGAATTTTTGAGATCGGATATTATGGTTTTAATGAAACTGATGAAGCTCATGGACACGGACATGAGGAAAGTGCTGTCATAAATGAAGCTCCCTTGAGTATGCTGATTCCTACCTATATAGTGGCCGCGTTAATCATTTTTATAGGTCTGTACAATCAGCCAATCCTGGTTAACATAATCCAGTTTGCCGTGCCGAAGTTATAAATCCGTAGATTTCCCTGACATATCGAGACCTTATTAAGAAATCCCTGAAATGAAAAAAATATGGAGAGTTATAGCTGGATGGTTTTTTATTATTCTGGGGATTATCGGATTGTTTCTACCCATATTACAGGGAATACTTTTCATAATTATAGGACTGTTGTTTCTCGCGCCTGGAAATCCATTTATCCAAAGGTTGTTAGCAAAACTGAAAAAAGAATATCACGAAATATTTAGGAAATTGAAAAACGAAGGGAAGACAGACTAAATGAATGCAGTACCTCTTCTGGGGGCTCACATGTCAATCTCTGGCGGTTTAAAAAAGGCGCTCCTCAGAGGATATGATCTGAGGTGCAATACGATCCAGATGTTCACAAAAAGTTCAGTCCAGTGGAAAGAGAGATTTCTTGAAGAGCAAGAAGTAGCTGGATTCAGAGAAATAAGGAAAAGGGTAAATATAAATCCGGTTATTTCGCATAACAGCTATCTTATAAACCTGGCATCACCGGATGAGGGATTATATAAGAAATCCATTGATGCAATGTTACATGAGATGCGAAGATGCGAATTGCTCGGGGTAGATTATCTTGTAATGCACCCTGGTTCCCATCGAGGTCGTGGTGAGGAATATGGAATAGAGAAAATAGTGTGTGCTTTAAACATGATTCACGAGAGGACAAAGGGATACAAAGTCAAAATTACCCTGGAAACTACGGCAGGCCAGGGAACGGCTCTTGGCTACAGGCTGGAGCAGATAGCTCAGATAATGAAAAGTACGGAAGAGACATCGAGATTGGCTTTTTGCCTTGACACATGTCACTCCTTTGTGGCGGGATATGAATTACGAACCGAGGCAGGTTATGAGAGACTCTTAAATGAGATTGAAGAGATAACAGGTATGGAGAAGTTAAAAGTTATTCATTTAAACGATTCTAAAGCAGATTGCGGATCCCGAATAGATCGCCATGAAAATATAGGAAGGGGAATGATAGGTGAGAAACCTTTTCGGTGGATCATGTCTGACGAAAGGTTGAAGGATATTCCGAAAATCATAGAAACGCCCGGTTTGGGAAAAGACCTGGAAAAAGATCGTGAAAATCTTGATCTATTGAGGAGATTTGCCGGATCATAGAGATACCTGGATTCGCTCCGAAAAGACTTTTTACGAATTCATCATAACTTGACATGCTGATAAATCTGGTGTATGAAACTACCTCTTTCATTGACTTGGCGGTGTAGCTCAGATGGTTAGAGCATACGGCTCATATCCGTAGTGTCCGGGGTTCAATTCCCTGCACCGCTACCAAAAGAATACAAAAAAGCCCGGGAATAAATCCCGGGCTTTTTTTGTATTCTTCATCGCATTCTTTTGTTAGAATGTTAGAAAATGCGTTTTACATGTGTTATTTATGGTTTTATTGTAAGGATTAAAAGGGAGGCCAAAAGGGAAGAGTCTTTGAAAGGCAAGGTTACTCTCGTCACGGGGGCAGGAGGAGGAATAGGGGCAAAGATATGCGAGAGATTTGCGCAATTGGGATCTTTCATCTACCTGTGTGACATTGAAGAAGCAAAAGATCTTGCTGATATTATCAATGGGAAATATGAAGAGCCGCGATCAAAACCTGTGCGATGTGATATATCAAGTCAGGAAGAAATAAAAAAAATGTATCATCTAATATCACGTGATCATGATGGCATCGATATCCTTATTAATAATGCAGCCGTTTATGGACCCCTGGATAACCACCATTTTCCTCAAATCTCTTATGATGACTTCTTGAAGACGATAAAGATAGATTTATCCGGTGCTGTTTACTGTACACTGATGGCACTACCCTATATGAAGGAAAAGAAGTATGGGAAAATCATCTTTACCGCAGCCCCTCTTTCCTCGTCGGGGATTCCGTGTCCTTATCTTGCCGGTAAGGCAGGTTTTATTGGTTTGGCGAAGTTTATTGCTGAAAAATACAGTAAATACGGTATTCAAACGTTTGCATTACTACTAAGGCATGTGAATACTCCTATGATAAGAAGGGTCGCTAAAAGCAGGGGACATAATGTTGAGGAATCTATTCAGAAGATGAACGAAAACTCTCTTACCGGCAGAATGATAACTCCCGAAGAAATAGCCGAGATATATGCACATTTTGCCTTAGCTACTGTTGCTAACATAAATGGAATAACATTGCTTTCAGATGGTGGAATTACATATCTGCGGTAAGGGGGGGGAAATATGCTGAATGAGAAATATAAAGGACGAAATGGTATTATATTTGGAGTGAACAGTTTTTATGGCAGAGAAATCAGCGATTTTCTTTCTCAAAATTACATTAATCTCGGGCTGATAGATCTTGATGCTTATAAGGATGCTGCCATTGTAAATAAAAGAAAGAATTATGAGAACAAAATGATATATAACACGGTAGTATCTGGAAATGAGATCAGTTTCCAGAGAGCTGTTGAAGA
>CAZKGS010000057.1:3527-12342 GCA_964552105.1 uncultured Syntrophaceae bacterium | reverse complement strand
CGGGGAGAAGGAGTCTGTTATCTCCTATACCCTTCCTATTGAATTCAGAAATCTATCTAAAAATATCGAATTGTTGAAGATATCGGCAGAAAAGGCGGAAGTACAAATTTCAGGGAGTCGTCATATCCTCCTTCAACTAAAACCTGAACAGGTAGGTCTCTCACTCAATCTCGGAAATAGTGAACCAGGGAAAAATGTCTTTCCTCTCACAAGCAAGAATCTCTCTATCCCCCCGGGGCTCAAAGTAATCAAGGTAAAACCCGATAAAATAGTGGTAGTAATGGAGGCAACAAGAACTAAATCAATACCCGTAGCTCCCGAGTTTGTTGGAAATTTACCTCAGGGTAAAGAACTCCTTTCTTACAAAATGACACCTGATCAAGTAACAATTATAGGAGCCCCTTCTGTTCTCAAAGACATTTCAAGTATAAAGACCGAGCCTGTTTCACTCACAGAAATTAAGGAATCAAGTACGATTCAAGCAGGAATCATGATTTCACCTCCATCACTGAAACTTTCTCCTGATTTCCCCGGGAAAGTCACCATTAAATTGATGATTGGAGAAAAAGCGAAAAAGCCTTCAAAAAAGAAACGATAAAAATATATTTCGAGAAAGTTAAATAGGCCTTTGCAAAATGTTTAATCATACAGGTGATTATGATGGATTCCGGCATCAATAGGTAGTGTATATTACGTAATTATTTAACAGTATGGATAATGCTTGGTATAGCGCTAAACGCATAGACAGTTCAGGCAGAGGAGGAAAAAGAGCAGACTGCATTGAATTTTTTTATACGAGCGTTTCCTGTTTTCAAACTCCTAAAATCTCATAAATTAAATTAAGGTTTTTCCTTTCGGAGGAGGAAGGGTCATGCAAAGTTTCAGTCAACTTTTTCAAAAGTTTGTCACCTTGCTGGAAAAGGTAAAAATAGGAAATGAGGTCGGGCAATTTGTTGTATCTCTGGCTATACTCATTTTCGGGTTTCTTATATTAGAAGCCCTCTGGCGTTATGGTAACAGGAAGATTGAGGCAAAACTGGACCGGAAGGGATTCAAAAACTGGTTGCCCTATCTTTCAGGATTCCTCCCGGCCCTCCGCCTTGCTGTTGCCGTCCTGCTTCTAAGAATTGCAGAACTTCCTCTTGTTATACCCCCGAAATTGCTGTTAATGCTCCATGGGCTTGAGTTGTTTCTCCTTGCGGTTGCCGGCATTCTCTTAATCTTCCAGCTTGTACGATTCTTAGATCTTTTCGTTTCTATTCTGCCATCTGATATTCAGGAAAAAATATCAGAAGCTTTTCTTACTAATTTTAAAACTATCCTCAGAATAACCGGAATTGTTATCGCGTCAATCGTATTCATTTATTCACAGAAAAACCTGTTTCCTGAAGGGCTGTGGAAATCCTCATGGTGGCGCTATCTATCCATTGCGCTGATGTATGCGATTATTTATAGCGGTGGAAACTTCCTGATAACCTTCATGGATACTATGACGGTTGCTCTCAGAGATGCTGAGGAGAAAACAAGGTTACGGCTTGTTCTCAAGGCGTGTCTCTGGCCCGTTCGACTGCTTTTATTAGCCATTGCCGTCTATGCGACACAGGAAATCCTGAAATTGCCCGGCACAGTTGATCTAATAGCAGAATCGATTGCCAACATCCTTGGTACTCTGGTGGTAGTGATCTTTCTTTACCGACTACTGGATGTGGTTGAATATGAGTTAACCAAATTTGTCACACGGGAAGACAATGAGTTCGATTTGAACTTCGTGCAGATGGTCCGGATTGTTTCGCGTGTGTTGATTGTTGCCTTCGGTTTTATTTATCTCTTGAAGGCTGCAACAGGTAAGCCGATGACGACATTGCTTGCGGGTCTAGGAATCGGCGGTCTGGCAGTGGCGCTGGCAGCCCAGGATACGTTGAAAAACCTTTTCGGCAGCTTTATGATCATGCTGGATAAACCATTTATAGTCGGAGATAGAGTCGTTGCTGAGGGTTTTGATGGTTTCGTCGAAGAGATCGGCTTTCGCTGTACTCGATTACGTACATTTCCGGGGCATTTGATTTCAGTTCCAAATGAGAAAATGGCAAGCGTTAGCGTGGAAAACATTGCACAGCGCCCGAGTATTCGGCGACTTACCAATATCACTATTACATATGATACCCCGCCTGATAAAGTTGAACGTTCGTTATCTATTATCAGGGAAACCCTGAAGGATCATGAAGGAATGCATTCCGACTACCCTCCGCGAGTCTATTTCAATGAATTCAATGACACGTCTTTGAATATAATAATGATATACTGGTATCATCCGCCCAACTACTGGAACTTTATGGAGTTCAGCGAACGGGTAAACCTCCAAATCATGCGTGCCTTTGAGGCCGAAGGAATAGAATTCGCCTTCCCGACGACGACAACCTATCTGGCTCAGGATGAACGCAGACCGCTTACGATAGCCATATCGGGAGAGTCGAAACGTCCCGAATCGGACGAGAAGGAGTAAACTGAATTATTATACGGTCTCAAGGAAAAAGCTTCTCACAAGGGAGGTATTCATCATGTCGACATTATTCAGAAAAGCATCGAACAAGGTTGGACTTCCGCCGGGGACTCTCGTACACGTCGGCGATAAAAAAACTGAAGAAGTAAAAATTACCGTTATGGATTATGACCAGACATCGTCCATGGAAAAGGAAGTTAAGAATGTCGAAGAATGTTTCCCCTTCAAAGAGACACCAACCGTAACCTGGATCAACATCGACGGTCTTCATCAAATTGAGATTGTCGAAAAGCTCGGAAAACACTTCAAAATCCATCCACTCATTCAGGAAGACATTCTTCATACTGGTCAACGCCCGAAAATGGAAGATTTTGATGAGTATGTTCTGATCATTTTAAAAATGCTTTATTATGATAATGAAGAAGATACGGTGAGATCGGAGCAGATCAGTATCATTCTCGGATCAAATTTTGTTATTTCGTTTCAGGAAGTTCCCGGGGATGTCTTCAACTCTTTGAGGGAAAGGATTCGGAACGGAAAAGGCCGCGTCAGAAAAATGGGTGCGGATTATCTCGCCTATTTGCTTGTTGACTCCATCGTGGATCATTATTTCATCTTGTTAGAGAAATTCGGTGAGATAATTGAGACTCTTGAAGAAGAGTTGGCACAGGATGCTCAACAGGAAACCCTGCAAGCCATCCATAATTTAAAGCAGGAGATCATATTTTTGCGGAAATCGGTGTGGCCCCTGCGGGAAGTCATCAGTGGTCTGGAACGGGCGGAATCATCCCTCATACATGATAATATTTCCATGTATCTCCGCGATGTTTACGATCATACGATTCAGGTCATTGATTCCGTAGAGACCTGTCAGGATATTCTGTCAGGCATGCTGGACCTCTATCTTTCAAGTGTGAGTAATAAAATGAATGAGGTCATGAAAGTATTAACCATTTTTGCGTCCATTTTTATTCCACTCACCTTTATGGCAGGCGTTTATGGAATGAATTTTAAATTTATGCCGGAACTCGAATGGCGCTGGGCCTATCCGGCGTTGTGGATAGCTATGGCCTCGGTAGCAACGTTTCTGATCATCCATTTTAAAAGAAAAAAATGGCTGTGAGGCTTCCTTTTATGAAATCATGAGGGCATACTCTTTATGAATGAGTCAAACCAGCAAAAGGATGAGACGAAAGCCCCTGAACGCACCCTGGGAACCTTTTCCGGTGTCTTTACACCCAGCATTCTCACCATTCTCGGGATTATACTTTATCTGCGAATGGGGTACATCGTGGGCAGTGCGGGGCTCGGGAGAGCCCTCATCATAATCACCCTGGCAACAATTATTTCAATTCTTACAAGTATTTCCCTTGCAGCAATTTCCACCAATCTCTTTGTAAAGGTCGGGGGCTATTATTATGTGATTTCACGAACCCTCGGTGTTGAATTCGGCGGTGCCATCGGTGTTGTCCTCTTTCTCGCTCAATCGATTTCAATAGGATTTTATTGTATCGGTTTTGGTGAAGCGATGGCAGGTATACTGCCTTTTAGTTTCGGATACTTCCCTCAACTGGTGGCAATAGTGGCGATCCTTTTTCTTTTCGTTTTTGCCTGGCTTGGTGCCGACTGGGCGACCCGCTTACAGTACATCGTTATGGCAATTATCGGAGCGTCTCTCATTTCCTTCTATATAGGCGGGTTCCTTCACTTTGAGAGCAAGACCCTTGCGCAGAACTGGTCTGCCCCGGCTGCCGGACCCTCGTTCTGGATACTGTTTGCCATTTTTTTCCCCGCCGTTACCGGTTTTTCCCAGGGAGTCAGCATGTCGGGGGATCTGAAAGAACCAAGTAAGAGCCTTCCCCTGGGTACCTTTCTGGCGGTAGGTATTTCAACGGTTGTTTATTTCTCGGTAGCCGTGATATTCGCCGGTTCCATGCCGTCGGGCGAATTGAGCCGGAACTATGAAGCCATGAATCGAGTTGCAACCTTCGGCTGGTTAATCAGCGCGGGAGTTCTTGCCGCGACCCTATCTTCGGCAATGGCTTCGTTTCTGGGAGCACCCCGTATACTCCAGTCTATGGCGCAGGATCGTGTTTTCCCCTTCCTTTTACCTTTTGCCAGGGGTGAGGGGCCGACGAATAATCCCCGGCGTGGCATTCTCCTTTCGGGCGTTATCGCCCTCGCGACGGTGAGCCTCGGGAAACTGAACGTGATCGCTCCCGTAGTTTCCATGTTTTTCTTAATATCATACGGCCTTTTAAATTATGCCACGTTTTATGAAGCCCGCGCCCTGAGCCCGTCTTTCCGTCCCACATTCCGCTTGTTCGACTATCGTCTCAGCCTTGTGGGGGCTATCGGTTGCCTCGGTGTCATGGTTGCCATAGATATCATAAGCAGCCTGGTTGCCATCGCCGTACTCTTCGGTATTTACGAATACTTGAAACAAACGGCAGGTCCGGCACGGTGGTCTGACAGCAAACGAGCATATCATTTTCAACTCATGCGAAATAATCTGTTTGCCATACTGGACAATCCGGAACACCCTAGTGACTGGCGTCCTCAGATCCTCGCATTTTCAGATGATCCCGAGCGTCGCCGTCGTCTTTTATGTTTTGCTTCATGGATTGAGGGAGGGAGTGGGCTTACCGCTGCAGTGAGGATTGTGGAAGGGAAAGGTAAAAAGATATTCGGCATCCGTGATGAATACGAAGTAGCAATTCGTGCCGATATAACAGAATGCGGCCTGGATGCATTTGCCAAGGTTGTGGCAGTTCCTGAATTTCATGTCGGTGCCCAAACGCTGATTCAATCCTTCGGTATCGGCCCGATCAGGCCGAACACTGTACTCCTTAACGGTCCCGAACAGATAAAAGGGATAAAAGGGCAGAGACGGTACGGCCGGTACCTCGATGAGGCAATTCGTCTCGGCTGTAATGTTATCATTTTGAACAGTGAAGAAGATGCATGGGATTCCATGGAGAAAACGCTTCCGAAAGATCGAAAGATTGATATCTGGTGGCAGGATGATATGACGGGACGTTTAATGCTGTTACTGGCCTACTTGATGACGCGCACGGCAGCGTGGAGTGGTGCGGAAATGAGAGTGATGATTTCCAGCTCTCAAAAGGATGCCGCAGAGATAAGGGATCACTATCGGCAGATGCTGGAAGATCTGAGAATCGATGCCGAGCCGATAACAGTTGAAAGTTCAAAGATTGATACCGTTGCGGCCCGGTCAAAGGACGCCTCCATGGTTTTCATTCCCTTTAGCCTCGATAAGAGAGGTCCTGTCGGTCCTCACGGGATCTTCCTCGACACTGTGTTTTCCCGTCTTCCCATCGTTGCCCTGGTGATTGCGGCAGAGGATATCGATCTCGGTGCAGAGCCGGAAGAGGGGAAGCCGGGAGAGATTGCCGCTGCTCTCGACGATGCCGCTCACGCAGAGAGAAACGCCAGGACAGCACAAAAAGAGGCGGAAAAAACGATACAAATTGCGGAAAAGAGACTTCATGAACTTGAAAGTTTAGAAGAAGGAGAAAAAGACCCGGAAAAAAGGAAGGAACTCAGAAAAGCATACCGTGAGACACAAGCGCTTGTGAAACAGGCCCTCCGGGAAGCTGCAGAAACAAGCAGGAAGGCAAACGAAGCAGCTCTTTTTGCTGAGAAAACTGCTGGCGTACCTTTAAAACCGGATGAAGAAAAAGCCGGAGAGACGCTGCCGGAAACAAAGGATAAAGAATAATCCCGGATATAATAGATCCGGAGGATATTTATAGTAGGTAAATATCCCTTATAATGAAAGGAAACAGCCATGTTAAGTCATCCTCTTGTTATATTTATTGTCCTGGTCATCCTATTAGGCATGTCGGCATTCTTCTCCGGTTCTGAGACGGCGCTCATGGCTATCAGCAAACTGCGGTTACAACACCTGGCCGAAACCAGTCCCGTGAGGGCGAGGCTTATTGAGCGTATATTAAAGAATCCTGAACGGCTTATCGGAACGATCCTGCTTGGCAATAATCTGGTGAATGTTACCATGTCAGCCCTTGCCACGGTGCTGGCCCTGTCTCTATGGGGTGAAAAGGGAATAGTCTATGTTACTGCTGTCTTGACACTCTCAATATTAATCTTTGCGGAGATTACCCCCAAGGTATATGCAAAGTATTTTAATGAGCGATTGTCGATGTTCTCGGCTCCCATACTCAATGTGATAATGACGATATTCAACCCTGTCGTGATAGGAGTAACGTATATCAGCACAAAGCTATTATCCTTTCTTGGTGTAGATGTCACAAAAATAAAGAAGCCGCTCTTTACCGAGGCCGAGGTCAGGACCTGCATTAAAATGGCCTGGGATGAGGGAAGCATTACGACGAATGAAAGAAAAATTCTTTCACGGGTTTTTGCTCTTAACGATAAGGCGGTTGAAGATGTTATGGTTCCCAGAGAAGAAATGGCGATTATTGATATAGGTTCACCCGTGGAAGAGGTTGTAAGGACTATATTGAAAACCGGCTACACGAGATTTCCCGTGAGTAAGGGAAAAAAGATGAATATTATCGGCTTTCTCCATGGCAAGGATGTGCTTGAGCTGTTCGACCATAAAAAAAATGTTTCCATACAGAAAATTGTCCGGCCTCCGTACTTTATTCCCGCCGATAAAAAAATTGATTCTCAGTTGCGAAGCTTTCAGGACAAAAAACTCCATCAAGCGGTTGTTCTTGATGGAAGCGGTCACGTGTTCGGTCTCATAACGCTTGAAGACATATTAGAGGAATTAGTCGGTGCTATAAAAGATGAGCATGATTTTACATAGGACAGCCTTTAAAACGTATATCCTATCGAAAAGTGGAATCGTCCCGCACTTTCACCATCCCTGCGGTTGAGCTTGTGCCCGTAGAGAAATCCTATCGGTCCGATGGGCGTGATATACCGCAGGCCTATCCCGACGGACGAACGGAAAGAGTCTGAACCGCTTTCATCAAATGTATGTCTCACGCTACCGGTATCATAAAACGGGGCAAGCTCAATATTATGTCCCAGGTCGATTCTTGCTTCAATGCTTGCCGACAGTGCCGTTTTGCCTCCAACAGGTTTTCCTTCTTCATCAAATCGGAGTAGATTTTCATCGAAGCCCCGTACGTCCGTAGTACCGCCGAGATAAAAAAGTTGATCCTGGGGGATTGTTCCTTTCGATCCGTAAGGATTGATATATCCGGCTCGACCGATCCAGGCAAAGGTCAATCGATGAAAGGGTGTTGTAAAAAACCGAACATCGAGACGATATTTCAAAAAATCGTCCAGGGAATTTTTGAGTCCTTTCGATATATCGACAGATAATGATGAATAAATTCCCTTGCGCGGACGAATGAAGGAATCCCTGGTATCGTATGTTAGAGAAGGTGTGGTGACAAGAATACTCCTTTCTTCGAATTCATCCTCTGACAAGGATGATGTCGCCGGATCCCACGAATCGAGCATGTATTGCTGCCTCTGTTGAAAGCGGAATGCCAATCCTGTTGTCACATATTGGAACCACTTTCGTGTAAATCCAATTGATGAGCCATACGATTTTGTTCCGAAGTCCTGATTGAACTCTTCAACACGTTCCGTAAATAGATCCAGTGACATGGATGTTCGTGTTCCGAATAATCTGGGCTCGGTGAGTCCCATATCACCGCGATAGCCGATCTGACTGATTTCTCCTCCGATCCAGCCATACTTATTTGTTCCGAAAAGATTGTGATCTCCCGCCTTTGTCTGTGCAAAGAGTCCTCTCTGTGACTCGTACCCACCACCAAACTCTATAAAATAAGGTTTCCGTTCTTCCATTTCGACGATAAGATCTACCGTATCCGCTTTTTCCTTGAGTCCGATTGTTTTAAACCGAACGTTATCGAAGATATCCATATTTCGAATATTTCTTTGCCCCTGGAGCATCGTTGACAGGGAGAATGGTTCCCCCGGTTTCAACTCAAGTTCATTCCCGATTATCTTTTCTTTCGTCCGGAAATTGCCGGTGTAATAGGTTGTTCCCATTCTCACGTACGGACCTTCTTCAACCCGATACACGATGTCGGCTTTTGTTTTATCGTTGCTGATGGTAACCGTGCCTCGGACTTTGACATGAGGATACCCTTTTTCGGATAGTAGTTGCGATAGAGCATTTTCATCACTCCGAATCAGGTAGTTTCGGAACGGTTCGCCTTTCTTCAATAGTATTGCACCATACGCCGCTTCCTTTGTGAGAACTGTTAGTCCCTCAATGGTGATTGAAGAGACAATGGTCCGTACCCCTTCAGTGATTACCAGTTT
>CAZKGS010000057.1:0-3427 GCA_964552105.1 uncultured Syntrophaceae bacterium | reverse complement strand
AGCTTCCTGTTTCTGAAGATCTTCCGGGATAAATGCGTCACCGATATATATCGTCATAGCATTCGAGATTTCCCGTTCAAAAAGGGGGAATTCGTCGGTTATCTTGATGTCCTTGATGAGTCGGAAAGGCGTGAGCTTGAAAAGAAGCGTGATCGTACCTGTCTCTTCTCTCGTGTCGACATGTATATCCCGAAACTTCTTCGATAAATTCAATGCATTAATGGATTCCTGCAGCCGGGCATCTGAAAAAGTGTCTCCGATACGAAGAAACATCAGGTTCCTCGCCATTTCTTCAAGTTTCGCTTTGTCATGGACGGGATCACTGATGTTTATGACGATATCGGATATTACGGGATGTGAAACTGCTTCGGGTTCTGATGCCGTATCACCTGAAAAAGATGGTGCCGGACCAGATAATAACAACAAAAGAACGATGATATAAATGGGAAATGGTATTGTCTTTGATTGCATTTTTTGTCCGTCTTATCCTATCGAAATTCAAGCCTGAACTGTAACTCACCACCATAAACGCCGCGTGAGTCCTGAAACCCCCGTGCCAGAAAGTTTTCGAGTATTTTATATTCTGCAATGGCTCGATGGGTAATTTCCCCGTCTCTTGACTCTACAGAGTCCTTTACGGTTAGACGCCTGGACAGTTCCTTCCCGATGGTAACTTTTACTCGGCCGGATAATTCTTCATCGCCTTTGCCGGACGTTTCCACTTCGAAGACATCCAGCCCCGTTGATTCCTTTATATCTTCTCCGAAGGTTGACGCAATCAATCCCGCAAGCAGCTGCTCCGTCGATTTTGTTGTTCCCCCTTCTTTCGCAATCAATTCGCGTGTCGTTTTGCCAAGCAGAAGCAGTGAGAGAATGTCTCCGTGCTCTTCGGGAGGATCGGAGGTCAATTTAAAATTGAGATGATCCCGGGTGCCGCTGACTCCCAAGGCGATGATCCATTCACGAACCTTTACTTCGCTCCGGATATCAAACTCGGGATCAATTTTATATGGATTTATAAAGTCGATGATCCCTTTTTTCACGACAAATGTTTTATCCTGATACCTGACAGTTCCCGACTCAACCGCAGCCCGACCTCTGAGGATCGGGTTGTTTATAGTTCCCACGACACGGAGATCGGGGTTGACATCCAGCTGTGCAAGGTTGTTGTCAACGAGGAAATAATTGCGTTGTTTGATCGATATATCAAGACCCATGTTCTTCAGGAAAAGACAGGTTATTTCCTTCCGGGGGGGAGCTTCTTCACGCTTTTTCTGCCCGATTCCCTTAAGCAGGCTCAGGTTGATGTCTTTGTAGTACGTGCCTTCAAGTAGGATGATTTCGCCCTTAACGATCGATTTTTCCGCAATTCCTTCGATCTGCAACTGTGAATTGAGAAGCATATCCAGGGTGTCGGGCACCCGAACGGGAAGGGCATTGGCACCGACTTTCACCGAAACTTTTTCGGGCCTGTACCCCTTGCTGAGCTGTATTGTTCCCGCAATATCAAAAGAGCCCTTATCGATTTGCCCACCGATTTCTCCAAGGATAATTTCCTCAGGATTTATCTTGATTCTTCCGTTGAGATTATGCATTTTCTGCAAGAGAACGGGAATGGTACACCCGATTTTTTTCAATTCAAGGTCGGCATGAATATTCGGATGGCGAATTGTTCCATTTACGGTGGACGAGACGGAAAGACTACCCGTTATGTCTTGAATATCTTCTACAAAGTGTCCGGCAACGTCGAGAGGGACGGTTCCGTCTGCCCTGAATGTTGTGGTGCCATCAAGCTTTCCCTTTCCACTCAAAACAATCCGACCCTCCGGGGGAAACATGAGAATACAGTCAGTTATCGATAGGACCTCGTTTTTAAGAGATACTATCAGGTTGCCCGTATGCAGAATTGTCGTTTCCTTATGAATAAGGTCAAGAGCTGTCACATTGATATCAGCGTTTATCGTCTTAAAGAATTGTGCGTTACCCGTGGCCTTGATTGTTCCGGTCAATGTTCCCGAGAGGTCAGGCTGGCCTGCAATCTTACAATAGGCAGAAAGATCGGTTTCATTAAAAATGGCTGATGCCGAGAAATCTTTTTTCTTCAGATCAAATGATCCATCCAGGTCAAAGTTCAGCTTTCCTGAGATCCGGGCTACCTGGTCATGAAGGTCAACTTTGACACTAATATCATCTGTTTCTTTCCCCTTGATCCGAACATTTTTGACGAGGATGTTGCCGCTGAGGCGGGGATTGTCGAAGGTGCCGTTTCCCGAGATATCAAAAAGTGCCATTCCGTCTGCTATCTTTTGTTTCCGAATCTTTTCAATGTTGTGCAGGGAGAGTCCTTTGGATACAAGGCTCAGATCATATTCTTTTTGAAGTGAAATCCATCCCGTACCCTGGATGGATTCTGTCCGGGTTATGAAGATTTGAACGGGGTCGAGCCTTATTTTTGTGCCATCAACAATAGACGTCAGGTTGATCTTTGCAAGCTTCTGACCATAAAGGTCGAAATCGCTTCCATGAAGCATCACCGTGCCCCGGGGCTGAGTCATGGTTCCCTCAAGATGACTCACGAGAGATACATTCCCCTTCACATTTTTTACAAAATCTTCAAGGCGTATGGTATCTCCTTCGATATTGAGAGTAAATGCGGGATTCCTGCCGGGTTTCATGGTGGTTTGATCATAAATATGGGCGGTCCCCGTTATCCTAAGAGCCGAAGCCCCATTGTCAACCTTGCATTGCGACATTTTCAGTATTCCTGACCTGTCCAGATCAGCCTTCAGACTTATACTGCCGAGCGTAATATCCTGAAAACGCAAACCGTTTCCCTGAAGATCCAATGCGAAGAGGAGGTGTTCTGTCGATCCGGAAACGGTCGCTTTGAGCCCAACATTGCCACGGATATTATTGACGCCAAACGGTGACAGGGTTCCCGAGAGATCGGGAGCAATAAATGACAGTTTCGCGTTTATTACCCGGGAAAGCATGTTAAAATATCCGTCTGCGTTCAATTCACTCCTGTCAGCTTGCATTTTCAATGTCTTAAACGTCGCGACCCCCTGCTTGATATCAATATCGCTTTTTACGTGTAAATCAACGGGAGTGACGAACTGATTTGTGCTTACTTTTTCTCCGTCGATTGTAAGGAAAGCATATGCCGTCATATCCTGTGGAGAAAAACCCGTCCCGGAAAATGACAGGTGTGAGTTGACAATTCCTTTCCAGTTTTGCGCATTGCTGCGAAGCTTTTCCAGGTTCATACCTTTTTGTTCAAGCGATAATTCATATGTGACGGCTTCCGGATTCCTGTCCGGGGAAAGAAACCCTTTCGAAAAGGCTTTCTGCAGATCCATCTTCCCGTGTCCGTCGATGATTCCGTCAGCGGCTTTTACCTTCAGGGTATTTATGGTCACAAGGTGAT
>CAZKGS010000056.1:8163-12396 GCA_964552105.1 uncultured Syntrophaceae bacterium | reverse complement strand
ACCAGGTTTTCGAAATCAACTCCTTCTGATATTTTTTTCTTCCAGTATTCATGGACACGGGCTACAGACAATTGATAACATTGGGCCAATTCTTCAAGTTGACTATAAAACACTTCTATGAAAGCGTTTTCCCTGTCGCTTCCCAGACATACTGAACTGACAAGTACAATTTCAGAATTACTACTTTCTTTTATCCCAGTTATAATCTCTTCGATATTGCTTTTGAATAGTTCCGGTGAATATCCTGCGAAAGCATCATTCAGGGCAAACTGAAGCAACACACAATCCGGTTCGTAACGAAGGACATCTCCCCGTAAGCGATGTATCCCCCCCTGAGCGGTATCACCCGGTATACCCTTATTTATCAAGTTTAATTTTCTTTCCGGAAACTTATCATAAATCTTTTCCTTAAAATAATCGAGATATCCCTTACTCACCATCCAGCCATAGGTCAAAGAATCGCCTAAAGCCACGATGACTACAGGTGTTCCGGACAGGAGTTTTCCAATTGTTTTGTCTGGTTTCATTTTTCCCCTGAAAATGCATGGCGAGCGAATTTCCCGTACCGCTATAGCAGACCTCCGGGAAGCAACAATTCGTAGTCTTGTCGGAAGATTTTGTCAAGGATAAATTTTCTTAAAAGTAAATCCGTGGAAATCAATATCGGGTTTTGGGAATATAAAAAAGGCATGACTTTTGCAGCACATATACTGCGCTAAGAGATTATCATTTTAAAGGAGTGGCTGACGAGGAGTAAAATAATAAGATGCTAAAATCTATATTTAAAAAAGACAATAGTAAAATATGCCCCATAGGCAAGATCCAATGTCCTGGCCAATGTATATACGCCGACATAATGGAACACATTGATCTTGGAATAATTGTTCTTGATATCAGGAATGGAAAGCTGGCCTTCCAGAATAAATTTGCAATGAGTATTTTTAAGGTAACAACAAGCCCCATGGATTATAATGCCTTTATCTCCCTGCTGCTGCCAGGCTTTGACAAAGGTTTCTATTCGGAGGAATCTGGCAAGTCTCGAACCCTGCGTTACAAAGACAGACTTTTGGGTTATACGGCATATATAATATCCGATGAACACATATGGATAGTAATACGTGATATTACAGAAAAGGCAAGGCTTGAATCTATCGCTGAAGAAATCAATACCATGGAAAACATTAATTACATCTTCTCCGGTATCAGACACGAATTAGGCAATCCCACCAACTCAATCAAGATGACTCTTAGCGTTCTCAAAAAAAATCTGGATACATGTTCCAATAATACAATCCTGGAATATGTAGACCGCGCCCTTACTGAAATATCGAGAGTAGAATACCTTCTACAATCCCTGAAGAGTTTCAGTATGTTTGAGAACCCGATCTTACAGCAGGTGAGCCTTCCCGACTTTTTGGATCGATTTCTGTTCTTGGTAGCAGGGGATTTAGAAAAAACTGGATTAAAGATAACGGTCACGTTATCGCCGGAAGCAAAATGGATCAGAGCAGACCCGAGGGTGCTCCAACAGGTTATGTTAAACCTCTTTACCAATGCCTCTGATGCCACGACAGGCAAAGACAGTGCTGAAATAATTGTCAGCACACTCAAAAAAGATGACATGACATGTATAAACGTCAAGGATAACGGCTGTGGTATATCAGATGAACGCTTGAAAAATCTCTTCAGGCCCTTTTATACAACCAAACCCCACGGTACCGGTCTTGGCCTGGTGATAACCAGAAAGATGCTGACCAGGATGAATGGGTACATAAAAATAAAAAGTCAGGAAGGCGTGGGAACTACAGCAACCGTATCCATCCCGGAGGCTTAATTGATGAAGGCACATAAGAACAAAAGGAACATACTGGTCATAGATGACGACATGGTGTTCTGCGATACAGCCAAAGACTATCTGACCAGTGAGACGATGGAAGTATTTACGGCCAATACGGGTAGAGGTGGCCTTGCCATCTGCTCCCAAAGGAGGATGGAAATAGTTCTCCTGGATCAGAAACTTCCTGACGCGGAAGGTGTTTCTCTTTGTCCATTTATCTTAAAACAGAATGAACAGACCAAAATAATTTTTATTACGGCATACCCAAGCTTTGACAATGCTGTGGAAGCTATAAAGGTCGGGGCTCACGACTACCTTTCCAAACCCTTCGAATTGGAAGAACTGGAGATTGCTATCGAGAAAGCATTGAGAACGCTGGAATTAGAGATGATAGAGCAGCTCCAGAATTATAAAGATGATAAGGAGAGCGAGGGAACCACACTGATCCGTGGCCAGGGAGGGCTGGCAGAAACACTCAAGCTTGTGGATCTGGCAGCCTTAGTAAATGCTCCGGTTCTTATTACAGGTGAGACGGGCACAGGCAAGAATATCTTTGCAAAATCCATCCATTACAAAAGCCCTGCCAGAGGGAAGGCCTTTATCAGTATAAACTGTGCGGCTTTCCCGGAAAATCTGATTGAGGTAGAACTCTTCGGTTGCGAAAAAGGGGCTTTCACAGGTGCCGTAACTGCCAGGAAAGGCATATTTGAGCTGGCTGAAGGAGGAACGCTTTTTCTGGATGAGATAGGGGCCATGCCGCTTCATTTACAGTCGAAGTTATTGAGCGTTCTGGAGGACAAGCAGATAAGAAAGGTCGGTGGAGAATCCATAAGACCTGTAGATGCGCGCATAATAGCTGCATCCAATAACGATCTGGAAGATGCGGTAAAGAACAAAACCTTCCGGAGTGACCTCTATTACCGTCTAAGCGTGATAAGAATCCATATCCCTCCTCTGAGAGACAGATTACATGATATACCGGAGCTGTGTGATTTCTTTATCCGCAAAACTGCAAAGGACCGTAAGGCAACGCTTTCGGATTCAGAGCTTTCGCGGTTGATGGAATATGAATGGCCGGGCAATGTAAGAGAGCTAAAGAACGTGATAGAAAGATCCCTCATCATTCAGAAAGAAGATGTTCTCAGGCCTTCGGAATTCCTGAAAGTAAGCACTTCTTCTTTTTCCACACCTCCACTGCCTGCAGAAAATGATATCATAACGTTAGAAGAATTAGAAAAAACCCATATAAGACAAGCTATAGGTAAATTCTCCGGCAATTATACCAGAACCGCCAAGGCACTGGGCATATCCCTGTCTACCCTTAAGAGAAAAATTAAGAGTTACAATCTTTCCCATGCAGGGTCAAAAACGACACATTAGTTCAAAATGAACTACCCATTATGAACCATTCAGGATCTCACCTGCCTGCCATTACCAGCACAAGTTATTTATTCAACAAGCAAACTCAGAATCGCCTATATTTGGCACGATCTTTGCTCTTATTTTTTACAATGAAAGCTTTGTAAAACTGAAAAATATGCTTCGAAAAACCATATTTTCAAAGATCTTTCAATAAAAATTTAAGGCGTTTTGAGGTGAATCGTGTCTGATAAGCCTGATATTACTTCCACATGGCGCAAGTTATTTTCATTTAAGAGCGATACCCAAGAGAATTCTACTGTTAAAAGTGTCCTGATTGTAGATGATGAAAAGCCCTTTCTCCTTAGCATCTCGGATGGTCTAAAAGATTATGCTGAAGAATTTCATGTCCTTACTGCCTTGAACGGTAAGGAAGCCATCAATATCCTGAGTTCCAACAAAATCGACCTGATGGTGACAGACTTGAAAATGCCAAAGATGAATGGCTTTGAGCTTTTGGCCTGGATGAGTAAAAATCATTCGGATATACCTGTTATTGTGATGACCGCCTACGGCACACCGGAAATAGAGGATAAGCTCCGTAATATTGGAACCTTCCGGTATCTGGAGAAACCTCTGGATTTCAATATTCTGGTGACCAGCATATCTACTGCACTGAATGACGACTCTGCTAATGGTTACGGTCGGGGCGTTTCTCTTGCATCTTTCCTGCACTTAATAGAGATGGAGAAGATGACCTGTACCATCAAGGTAAAATCAGACAGGGAGACTGGCTACCTGTATTTCGATAATGGCGAGATAATGGATTCTGCTGTAGGGAAGTTGAAGGGTAAGGGTGCGGCACTGGATATCATAAACTGGAATAATGCAGAGATAGATATAAATTTTACATGTGAAGTTAAGGAAAATAATATAGATTCGACTATTCGCGAACTGTTAACAGAAGCTTCCGAATTTGAGGAAGCGAAACAAAAGGCGAAAGAGGAAACAAAAGCAACGGCAGAAGAAGAAAAAGG
>CAZKGS010000056.1:0-8063 GCA_964552105.1 uncultured Syntrophaceae bacterium | reverse complement strand
GACTGAAAGCCGAGGAAGAAGCAAGACTGAAGGCTGAAGAAGAAGCAAGACTGAAAGCCGAGGAAGAAGCAAGACTGAAAGCCGAGGAAGAAGCAAGACTGAAGGCTGAAGAAGAAGCAAGACTGAAAGCCGAGGAAGAAGCAAGACTGAAGGCTGAAGAAGAAGCAAGACTGAAAGCCGAGGAAGAGGATAGACTGAACGAAGCCAGAGAAATAACAAAACAAAGGATAAAGGCATGGAAGAAGACCTGACAGGTAAAAACTCATCTTCCACAAACGTTAAAAAATAAATAATATTGATCAGAAAGGAGTTGGAAATGGATATTGCAAAGCTAAACGGATGTATAGAACTCTTGAAAAAACAAATGGGAGATTCCCTGCTTGCAACAAGCATAGTCGCAATGTCTGATGCACAGGCCATAGCAGACTGGAATTCGAAACCTGGGGCGGCTGCTATTTTTGTTGAAGTCACGAACTTCTTAAACGAATCACTCAAAAAGGGATACCCGGCACTTGGGAAATATTACCTTCTGGATCTCCAAGGAGACAAGATGTTAATCTTTCTCCCCCTTGGTGAATATCAATGGGGAATAGCTGTTGATACCACCAAAGCTAAACTTGGACTGATCTTGAATGTAATTTTACCTGAGATAGTTTCCGCTTTTGAAGATGCACTGAATGGATAAAGCAGAAAGTATAGCTCATAGCATACAAGGCAGGGCATATTAAGGAACAAGGGGGATTCCATCCCCCTTGTTCCTACGGGATCGAGTTATTCTTTAAAAATTTCTCTATATTTCATTGCTGGCTTTCCATACAAAAATACTGCTCAGAGGAGTTATGAAAAAAGTTCGTATTTTGGAGAGAAGAAAAAAGAACATCCGAAAGGCCAAAGAAGAAGCCAGACTGAAAGCCGAAGAAGTGGCCAGAATGGAACAGGCCGAAGAAGAAGCCAGAATGATAGCTGAAGCCAGAAAAGAAACAAGAGAAAAGATAAGGGCATGGAAGAAAACCTGATAAGTGAAAAGTTATCTTCCTTAAATGTTAAAAAAAGCAACTCAAATTCGTGTTTTTGTATGCCCTTTCAATGAATCATAACCACTGGATCTCAATTTCTGATATGGGAAAGAATTTCTGTTGATAATCTTTTGAAGATGTTTTAGTATTCCTTTTTTGAAAACATAATATAATTTAAGGAAATTAGTTGGTAGAAATGAGCCACTTACTTTCAACGATAAAGCAGGAAAACCACACAGCAAATACACAGGAATTATTACTTCTCAACAAACTTCGCTTCCAAAAATTGCTGCATGACATTACCAACCGTATTCATTCCGCAGACAACATCAAACAGATAATTGTAGATCTTAAAGATGGTATCCTCAATCTTTTCGACGCTTATTTAATCACAATATATGTTGCTAACCTGAAAAGAAATGAAATCTATTCCATGTTCCTGGCAGGTTCAGATTTAACCGAAATCAGAGTTCCTATCAATAATACAAGCATAGCGGGCTATGCAGCGAACAACAGAAAAATCGTCAATATAGCTGATGCTTATAACGATAAAGAATTGAAAAAGATAGATAAAGACCTTAATTTTGATCATAGCTGGGACAAAAAATCGGGTTTGAGGACAACCCAAATTCTGGCCGTACCGATTTTACACAACGATACTCTCATGGGCGTTATTCAAATACTCAACAAAAAGGGTGGTGGGATTTTTACTGAAGAAGACCAAGTTTCTCTTGAAGAAATAGCCGGTGTCCTTGGAATCGCCTTTTACAATCAGTCGAGAATAACAAAAAAGAAGAAATCGAAATTTGATTATCTCTTACGAATCGGCCTAATCAAAGATGATGAATTAGAAAAGGCATGGGAAGAGGCAAAAAACAACAGGGAAACTATAGAAGACCACCTCATGAGAAACTTCAAGATTTCGAAAACAGAAATCGGTAAATCCTTAAAAGAATTTTACAACTGTAACTTTACTTCCTTCAGCGATAAACATCCCATACCCTTTGATTTATTACGAAATCTAAAAGAAGAGTACCTTCGTCGTGAAATGTGGGTTCCCCTCGAAAGGTCAGATGGAAAGATCAGGATTCTTGTTGACGATCCCAATAATATCCTGAAACGAGACATGATTGAAAGCCTTCTAAAAACAACGTCTGTTGAATATGATGTAGCCCTTTATGAAGACATATTGAAATTTATCAACTATTTCTATCAAACGGAAGGGGCCAAAGAATCTATTTCCGATCTCGTAGGAAAGCTTGATGAGGAAGAAGAGGAAGAAGACGATTTCTTTTTGGAATCAGACAGCATAATCATGCAACTCGTCAACAAGGTGATCAATGATGCAACTTCACAAGGCGCTTCAGATATTCATGTAGAACCCAGCTTGATAAAGAAAATCGTGGAAATAAGATTCAGGGTAGACGGTGATTTGAGTCTATACCAAACCGTTCCTTTTAACTACAGGGCTGCAATTGTCTCAAGAATTAAGATTATGTCAAACCTCGATATCACGGAGCGGAGGATTCCCCAGGATGGAAAAATAAAGTTCAGGCAACGCAGTGGACAAGACATAGAACTCCGTGTGGCAACAATACCTACCCAGGGAGGTGTCGAGGACGTGGTTATGCGTATCCTTGCCAAAGGCGAAACAATGCCTCTTGAAGCCATGGCCCTGTCGCCTCAGAATTATGAGACAATAAAAGACCTGCTGGAAAAACCGTATGGCATGATTTTGGCTGTTGGGCCAACGGGATCGGGTAAAACTACCACTCTCCATGCAGGATTAAGTTATATAAACAGGCCGGAAACAAAGATATGGACGGCAGAAGATCCCGTTGAAATTACACAGCAAGGACTCCGCCAGGTTCAGGTTAATCCCAAGATTGGTTTTGATTTCGCGCACGCCATGCGTTCATTCCTCAGGGCTGATCCGGATGTTATTATGGTAGGGGAGATGAGAGATTACGAAACGGCCAAGACCGGTGTTGAGGCATCACTTACCGGACATTTAGTCTTCAGTACGCTTCATACTAATAACGCTCCGGAAACGATTGTAAGGCTCCTTGATATGGGAATCGATCCCTTGAATTTTGCTGATTCCCTCCTGGCCATACTGGCACAGAGACTGATAAGAACACTTTGTAAAAAATGTAAGGAAGAATACCATCCGGAGCAAGAAGTATACGATGAAATGGTAAAAAATTATGGAGAAGAACAATTTGCCAGTTTAAATATCCCCTACAATGATGATTTCAAGTTGTTTCGTCCCAAGGGCTGCCGTGAATGTAACGATACAGGCTATAAGGGACGGATGGGAATTCACGAGCTTCTCGTCTCAACAGACGAAATCAAGAGATTGATACAAAAACGCGAGTCCGTTGAAGCTTTGCGCGATTTAGCAATCTCACAGGGTATGACCACCCTCCTTCAGGATGGCATAATGAAGGTCTTTTCCGGGCATACGGATCTCCACCAGGTAGTAAGGGTCTGTATGAAGTAAGTGTAACTATTTTCCCCCTTTCAATTTTGTCTGCCATTGATTGATTCTGTTCATGGCTTCCAGCGGGGTCATGTTGGAAACATCGACTCTCTTCAGTTCGTTTATAATATGATCCTCGTCACCCAGAAAAAGGTTTAACTGTCCTGTCTTCTCCCTTATGTCTGGTTTCTTGCCTCTGGCTATCTTCGGCATCCCCACTTCATCGAGTTCACCCTTTTCCAGATTTTCCAGAATCTCTTTCGCCCTTACAATAACACCTTCAGGAACACCGGCGAGACGTGCCACCTGGATACCATAACTTCTATTTGTACCACCTTTTACAATATTTCTGAGAAATATGATCCTGTCCCCCCATTCCTTCACGGCTATACTGTAATTCTTAACCCCCTCATTTGCATGGGCCATGTCTGTCAATTCGTGATAGTGAGTTGCAAAAAGGGTTCGAGCGCCCAGTATTTTATGATCATGAATATGTTCCGCCACTGCCCACGCAATGCTGAGGCCGTCAAACGTACTGGTTCCCCTCCCCACTTCATCAAGTAATATAAGGCTTTTTGAAGTGGCATTATTCAGGATGTTAGCAACTTCATTCATTTCCACCATGAAGGTGCTTTGCCCCTTGGCCAGACTGTCCGCTGCACCGACACGGGTAAATATCCTGTCAACTATCCCTACTCTTGCCTCCGAAGCAGGAACAAAGCTCCCTATCTGTGCCATTAGAACAACAAGAGCTACCTGTCTTATATAAGTCGATTTACCCGCCATATTGGGCCCCGTGATGATAAGGAACCGATTATTATTGCAGTCAAGCAGGATGTCGTTCGGCACGAAACCATCATGGAGATCCATTCTTTCTACAACGGGGTGCCTGCTCTCTTTTATTTCAATCCTGTCCTCCTCATCTATCTTTGGGCAGCAGTAGTTGTATCTCTCGGCAACCTCTGCAAGAGAAACCAGGGCATCAAGATCAGCCAGAAGTGAAGCAATCTTCTGAATCTTCTTTATCTCCTTTCCCAATCTTTCCCTTATTTCTACAAACAGTGAATATTCCCTGTCTTTTCTTTTATCCTCCGCATGAAGAACGGTGTATTCATATCCCTTCAATTCCTGGTTAATATATCGTTCCGCATTAACAAGGGTCTGTTTTCTTATATAATCATCGGGCACCAGACCGGTATTCGCTTTTGTTACCTCTATATAATACCCGAACACATTGTTGAACCCTACTTTTAGTGTATTGATACCAGTCCTTTTTCTTTCCTTCGTTTCAAGAGAAGCAATCCATTTCTTGCCGTCTGTGCTGACCGAGATTAACTCGTCCAGTTCACTGTCATAGCCCTCTTTGATAACATTCCCCTCACGGATAGTCATGGGAGGATCATCAACAATGGACTTCTCTATCAGATTAACCATGTGGGGCAATTCGTCGAGACCAGTATAGACGGAAAAAACAAGAGGAGTCTCCGTCTCTGAAATCACCTCTTTGATCTCCGGTATGGCCCTTAAGGATTCTTTCAGTGCTATCAAATCTCTTCCGTTGGCTATACCCATGGAAATCCTGCTTCCCAGTCTCTCCAGGTCGTAGACACGTGAAAGCAGATTGTGTAAATTTCTCCTCAACAGATGATGTTCCTTGATCTCAGATACAGCTGCCAGCCTTCCCCTTATCTTGTTCGGTGTAACGAGGGGATAGTTCAGCCACCAGCGCAATCTTCTTCCCCCCATGGCAGTCGAAGTAACATCAAGAACATGAATCAGGGAACCCTCTTTCCTGTTTTCCTGAATCGTACCGAATAATTCAAGATTTCTCTTGGCGCTGTTGTCCAGTACGAGGTAGTTATCTGCATTATACCATTTGACATCGTTTATATGGTCTAATCTCTCTTTTTGTGTTTCCTTTACATATCGAAGTGCCGCCCCTGTTGCCGATGTCATTGCCGAATGGCCCGCGAAACCAACCTTTTGAATTACATCATCGTTGAAGTTCTCTTTAAGAAGATCAAGGGCTTCATCAAAATTGAAATAGTCAGATGGAAAATAATTGATCCTGCAATCGATCGCCTCCTGTAAAAAAGTCTTAAGAAAAGCCTTTCCCTTCAATTCTTCACTTATAATGATTTCCCTGATATCAAGCCCTGTAATTTCATTGAGAAAATATTCCCTGTCCTCTGATTCGGTTACCCAAAACTCACCGGTCGAAATATCCGTAAATGCCAGACCAAAGGTACTGCCACTTACCGACAAAGCTGCCAGAAAGTTATTCTCCTTGGCTGTCAGGGAATCGGAATCGACAACTAACCCGGGGGTAACTATGCGAACAACTTCTCTTTTGACAATCCCTTTTGCTTCCTTCGGATCTTCCATCTGTTCACAGATAGCCACCTTATACCCGTTTTCGACAAGCTTAGTGATATAGGTCGAGGCTGCATGATATGGAAAACCACAGAGGGGGATACTGTTTTCCTTTCCTTTATTCCTCGACGTGAGGGTAATCTCCAGGACTTTTGACGCCGTTATGGCATCCTCAAAAAACATCTCATAGAAATCACCCATCCTGAAAAAGAGGATACAATCCTGATGCTTCTCTTTAATTTTTACATATTGACGCATTGCCGGTGTCAGATTTTTCATTCCCACCTGTCTTCATCCTTCTTTTTCAGATCGATGTAATCAACATATTCCACATGCCCCCGCTCATTGATAAAAGAAGTCAAAAGCCAGCTTACCAGGCTTATAATAAGAGAACCGAAGACGGCCGTCCAGAACCCATAAACATCGAATCCAGATATAATACCGGAAGCCATTTTCAACAACAGGGCGTTGATAACAAATGTGAAAAGACCAAGGCTCAATATATTAATGGGAAGTGTTAAAATTATGAGTATGGGACGGAAAAGGGCATTCAATATACCCAGTGCAGCTGCTGCCAGAAAAGCGGAAAAAAAATCTCTCACATGAATCCCATCCAAAAGATAGGATGCAAAGATTATTGCTACCGTAAGAATCAACCATCTTATAAAAAGTCCAGCCATTGATGTTATTCCCTTCCTTATTTAATAGGGGTCTGTCATGAAATAAGTGGTGCAAGTTGTCAATGGTCAGTTTTCCCGCTACGGGCAACGGACGAGTGACAACACAGGCTTAACGTCCATCTTCCCTTGAGACCTTTCCAAAACTGGAAAACCTATATTTTCAATCATTTCTTATTATATCATGTGTTCTAAACGTATAATTGATAATTTTCTATCCTCTATTTGCAAAATTTTCAAGCATCAATCTTGATGCATTTGTAAAAAGTCCAACTTCTGCGTTGCGCTGCACCCTCGCCCCGTTAAAATCTCGCTACGTAATACGGCAAAGCCGATTTCCAGGGCAAGTCACTCATCCACTCGTATGGGCCTGTTCAGAGAACAGGCCCTACATATTTTGATGTGGATTGTTTGTAGGGGCCGATGCCCTCATCGGCCCATTATTCGCCTCATTCCACAAGAAACGTGCTCACCATCTGCCAAAAAAATGACACTTAGCCAATATTCTAACCAAATGTTTTGCTTCTGCACAGAAAACAGTATTTGTTAAGGCTCTTTTTAATCATTATGACCTATCGACAAATAAAAACTACACCACAATATCTGGCATGGAATGTGCAATCGTTAAGGACAGATATGTTCAAAGCCCTCGGGTAATTGCTTTAAACTCAGACCATAAGCCAGGGGAATAAACAAAATGAAAAAGATACTCATTGTCGATGATCACCCACTCATATTGAAGTTTATGACGAATCTCCTTGAAAAAGAGGGGCATCAGGTTTTGACGGCAGAAGATGGTCTTTCAGCCCTGAACATTTTAAACACTTTCGTTCCGAATGTCATGTTTATTGACCTGGTTATGCCGAATATCAGCGGTGACAAGCTATGCAACATTATTCATAAAATGCCAAAG
The DNA here is from genome assembly GCA_964552105.1 of uncultured Syntrophaceae bacterium. GTDB lineage: Bacteria > Desulfobacterota > Syntrophia > Syntrophales > UBA6807 > CAZGAK01. The sequence goes on along the minus strand of CAZKGS010000056.1, from coordinate 602 downwards.
CTGAGAGACACATACCTGGTTGTTCTTTCCGCTATCGCGGCTGAAGATAAAAATATAAACCTCTCCGAATTAGGAGTCGATGCATGTATTGCAAAGTGCCGGTTTGATAAAATGGGTAAACATATCCTTGCTGCCCTGGATCAAGCAGATCTGGGAGCTTCAACGGGTTCCACCGGCGAAATATTGGGCATTGAAGAAGTCCGTTCTCGTCAAATTACGAAGGAATTACTCTCGGCAAAACGACACTACGAAGTTACTCTGGAAAGTATTGACGAAGGAATTATAGAAATTACACCTGATGCAAGGATCGTATATGCAAACCCGGTTGCTGTCACTCTGTCCGGAAAATCCGATGAAGGCGCACTGGGGTTAAATTTTACTGAACTTTTTCACGAAAGCGATCGCCCGAGAATTATATCCTTGCTGGAGGCAAAGGAAACATTTTCTCAAACAATTACTAAAGACTCTCCAGTAATGCTCAATGGTAGGCAGGTTGTATTCAAAATTCTGCGACTTCAGGAGGAAGAGAACAATTCTGTCGTTATCCTGAAAGATGTTACAGAAGAAAAACAAAGGGAAGTCCAGATTCGACAAGCCCAAAA
>CAZKGS010000055.1:0-12614 GCA_964552105.1 uncultured Syntrophaceae bacterium | reverse complement strand
GTTTTGGCATTAGCTTTGCACTAATATGTTTACAAATCAACTATGGAGGTGATTGATTATGACCATAAAGAAGAAAATACTTTTGATAGATGATGACAGAGATTTTCTAATGGCAACCAAACTTATCCTTGAGAGTGGTGGATATGAAGTATTTCTGGCAGAAGATGGGAAAAGTGGTGTTGAGATGGTGAAATCAATATCCCCGGACCTTACCATTACGGATATGATGATGGAGACGTGGGGTGAAGGATTTACGGTGGTGACAAAGATACGTTCCACGGAAGCAGGGAAAAACATGCCATTGATCATGTTAAGCGGAGTTGATCTTCAGGGACCGTATCAGTCATTTGAACCTTCTGAAGAGTTTCCAAAGGTAAACATGGTACTGCATAAGCCTGTCAAGGCCGATGATCTCCTGAAATATGTCGAAAAGCTGCTTGGGTAGGTAAATATGACAACAAAGACCGGGAAAGAACTCGTTCTAATAATTGATGATGAGGAATCCATACGGGATGGGTGCAGGCAGGCACTGGAAAAGTTCGGGTATGATGTGATTACCGCGAGAGATGGTGGGGAGGGCGTCAGGATTGCCAGGGAAAGCCGGCCGGAGATGGCCTTTGTTGACCTCAAGATGCCCTCCATATCTGGTATGGAGATCATAGATATACTTTTAAGGGAAATACCCGATATTGTCTTAATTGTGATTACCGGCTATGCATCCATAGTTTCCGCGGTAGAGTCCATGAAGAAAGGGGCCTATGACTACCTTCCCAAACCCTTTACTCCTGACCAGTTGAGGGCTGTAGCTAAACGTGGATTTGATCACCGCAACCTCAAGATGGAAGCAAGAATGTTAAGGGAAGAAAAGGCGCAGATGGAGAAGAACTTTATCACCTTTGTAAGCCATGAAATGCGCTCTCCGCTTATAATCATAGAGCAATATCTCGAAGCTCTCAAGACAGTAGCAGGCAATCGTCTGGATAAGGATGCTGTTGACATTGTTGAACGGTGCAATAAGCGTATTCAGAGCCTGAAAGATCTTGTTGAACACTGGCTGGACATAAGTCATATAGAAAGCGGTATTTTCACACCGAAGAAAAGTCTTGTCAGCATTGCCGGCGTTGTTATGAGAAGTATAGAGGAAATGACTCCCCTTTACCATATAAGGGAGATTTCGATAGAAACGGATATACCGGAGGATATACCGGAGGTAGCTGGAGACGAGGAAAGCCTGGTAAGAGTTTTCGTAAATATCATGGGCAATGCCGCAAAATATACACCAGGCGGGGGTAAAGTATCCATACGTGCCGGACATGATGAACACTATGTTAGTATTAGCATATCGGATACGGGAACGGGTATTCCCAGGGGAAAACTCCCTTTTATCTTTGAACCGTTTTACAGAGTAAAGGGAAAAGAAGAACAGCAAAGGGGGTCCGGGTTGGGGCTTAACTTCTGCAAAAAGATCATGGAAGCTCATGGTGGAAGGATAGAAGTTGCATCAAAAGTCGGGGAAGGTACAACCTTCGTGTTAAAACTCCCCCGGTAGAATACCCTTAGAGTCTTTGTCCTCAAAAACTGCGGTTTTTTGCACAGGTGGCGGCACCAGCAATGAAAAGGTACAAGGTACAAGGACAAAGGATTAAGGAAAAACCCTTAGCCTTTATCTTTTAGTCTGTTGCCTTTCGCCTTTGCCGCATTAGGATATCAGCCATGAAGTGCGTTGATGAAAACTACTACAAATTCCATGAGGAAGATATTCCAGGCACGTGTTTTTTATGCAGGCGAAATCCGGGGAGATTGTTGATTGTACGGCAAATCAAAAGCATGAAAATGATTCATATGTGTCCGAGCTGTATGGTGAATAACCTGTCTGAATTTTTGCTCGATAACACAAGGCCCTGGGTGAGTGATAAGGATAAATTGAAAAAATTGTGGAACAAACCTTGAACATTAAATTGATAAAAACTTGCTTTTTTGTGGAGGAAATATAGGGGGTTGCCACGTCATTCCCAATATCTCTCTCCCGCATAATCGTATTGAGTATCGTTCTGATATCGATCAATAAACAATCTCCTGCAACTTCTTAACGTGTTCATTACACCAGAGATTCCTGTACTATTTTAGTGAAATAGGTTAAATTTTTTCCCAGATCCTTCTTTTTTGAGGCAAAGCCAAGGTTAAAGATACAGAAAGGACAGGCACTGACGACAGTTTTTGTTTTCACCGTATCCAAAAGGCTGGTGGCTATTTCCAGGGAAAGATCACGATAAACAGACCTGATGCCGCCCCCTGCTCCGCAGCAGATCCCCTCTTCCCTGTTTCTCTCAATCTCTTTTACCTCTGATCCACATAACCTGAGAATCTCCCGCGGCCCTTCGTCTATTCCCTCGCCCCTCGCTATCCGACATGAGTCGTGGTATGTTATTGTTCTTTCGACTTTTTTAAGGACATCAGGTTTTTCTTTCAGCAGATCATTGATTACTTCGACCGCGTGGTGAACGGTAAATCCGGTCTTGCCAAGAACATCGGGGTAGAAATGTTTAAAGCATTTCAGACAGCCGTTACAGGGAACAATAATCTTCTTTATTCCGAGTGCCTTGAATCTTTCCGTATTCTTCTGGAAGTATTCACCTGCAAGATCGGTTTTGCCGGATTCATAGATATAGGTTCCACAGCAACCCTCATCTTCCAGTATCATAAAATCGAGGCCCAGCTTTTTTAAAACCACATATGTGGAGGTTGCTGCATCCTTTACCAGATAGGAAGGGAGACACCCCAGATACAAAAGTGTATCGGACTCGTGTTTGGGAAATTCCTCAGGCAGCCAGTCCAGTCTTGCTTCTGGGTCACCATTAACAGAATTTCCATTCTTGAGGATTCCTTCAATTACCTTACTATGTCTTTCTGAAGGTGCCAGTCCTCTCCGAACCAGTTCTTCTCTGGTTCTGTGAATAATTTCGGTAACTTTGATATCTATTGGGCAAACAGCCTCACACTGCATGCACTTTGGGCAGTTATAAATGCTTTCCAGCATAATGGGGGTGACTTTTTCTCCCTCGAAAACTTTAACGGCAGTTTGAAGCCTATGGATTGGTGAGAACAGTTTTTCTCCTGTTATTTGATAAGTAGGGCAAAACTCCATACATTCTTCACATTCCATGCATGCCCTGGCTTGATCTGCTACTCTTCTTGGTTTGCGTTCTCTGCGATCTTTTAATTCTTTCCTGCGTTCTTGAAACTTTTCATCTTCTTGATCTCTTTTATCATTCATGGTTGTCCCTCTATAAAAACTCTACGCAATTGCCATAACATATTATATCTGGTTTTCCCAAACATATTAATATGATCTCCCGTCAAATGTATCGCTTCATTGAGTTTCGGTTTGCATGGTATCAGTATTTTTGTTAGTATTACACATCTATGAGAGAATCCTGAAGAGATGATGAATATAGAACCAGAATATGGTTATTATTGTGACATTCCGAGAGAAGGAGATCTGGTATGGGCAAGAATTTGGTTATTGTTGGAGGAGGTGCGGGAGGACCTTCGGCCGCAGCAGAGGCAAAGAGAAGAGATCCATCCATGAATGTAACCATATTGGAAAAGGGTGAATTCATTTCGTATGCGGCCTGACCGATGACCTATTACATCGGGGATGTAATTAAAGATGAAAAGAAGCTCATTGCCAGGACACCGGAACAGTTTGAAAAATCGGGTGTGAAAGTCAGATTAAAAACCAGCGTTGAAGAAATTGATGCTGAAAAAGGCGAAGTACGTTTGGATAATGGTGAGAGACTTCCATACGATTCTCTCGTTATGGGGACGGGGTCGAAGGTGTTTTTACCTGATATACCGGGAATTTATGAGGAAGGAGTCTTCAAACTCAAGAATTTAAGAGACGGTATTAATATTAAGACATACATCAAGGAAAAACAGTGTGGGAATGATAAGTGCCGGAAAGCGATCATCGTGGGGGGCGGTTTTATAGCAATGGAGATGAGCGAAGCCATGAGAAATCTCGGTCTTGAAACCAGGGTTGTTTACCGTGGCGAACTTCCCGTCAAAAAGTGGGACCCCGAATTTTCCAGAGCCATCCTGGAAGAACTTACGAAAAATCAGGTTGACTTTGTACCCAATAAGACACCCGTTGCCATTGAAAGACAAGGCAAGGGATCGGCACTCCGTCTCATTACAAGTGACGGGGAGATGGAAGCAGATATCATTATATTTGCCACGGGGGTAAAGCCGAATGTAACGCTGGCCGAACAAACCGGTCTCGAAATAGGTAACACCGGTGCAATCATGGTGGATTTTTCTCAACGTACCTCACGAGAGGAGATTTATGCAGTCGGAGACTGCTGCGGTGTATATCACCGGATAAGCAGAAAATGGATTTATATGCCGCTGGGAGATATAGCCAATAAGCAGGGACGTGTCGCCGGCGGTAATATCGGGGGTTATCCTATGTCATTTCCGGGGATAGTGGGCGCTCAATCTTTCAAGGTATTTGATCTTGAGGTTGCTACCACAGGCGTTGACGAAAGGGAGGCTGAAAAGAGTGGTCGTCATCCCGTGAGCACGATTATATGGAGCACTCCGTCGGCCCGGTCATTAAGTAAGGGGCGGAAACTCGGGTTGAAACTGATTGCCAATAAATCAACGGGTAAGCTTCTCGGTGCCCAGGCTGTTGGAGAAGGAGGCGCCGTAACGAAGATCAATACTCTGTCCGTATGCCTGTGGTCGGGTATGAATATAGATGAAATCGGATACATGGATCTTGCCTATTCGCCCACTTTCGGTGGTCCCTGGGATCCCATTCAGATTGCGGCCCAGATTTTGAAAAAGGAGTTATAGAGACAAAATCATAAAGATGAGGACCTGCCATCATTGCAGGAATAAACTGGAGGATATCTGCGGAAAGGATGAAAACCTGTCCTGTGCATACGGGAATGAAAGCGATTATCGGGGTGAGATTAGATCCGAATCGTGATCAAAAATATAGCCTACCGATCGGAGGCTTTTAAAATAGACGGGGGTTTTGGGATTATCCTCAAAATATTTTCGAAACCTCACAATAAAATTGTCAACAGTGCGGGTCGTTGTTCTTCTTGTATATCCCCATGCTATTTCCAATAGCTTGCCTCGCGAAAGAGGTTTCCCTCTATTGGCTATAAAGAGCTTCAGGAGTTTGATTTCCCGTTCGGTCAGCCTGACCTTTCCGCACTTGCAATAGGCGGTGAACGTGTCGAAGTCAATCATGTTGTCACCAAACGTGTAAGTCCCGGCCAACAAAGAAAGGGTGTCTTTATTCAGATTTCTCTCATCACGGCGCCAGGATACCCTTGTTAAAAGTCGATCTACCCGTAGTAAAAACTCGTCGAGGTTGAAGGGTTTCGAGAGATAATCGTCCACACCGAAAGAAAGACCTTTCACCTTATCGTCGGTAGAACCCTTGGCCGACAGAATAAGAATGGGAATTCGCTCGTCCTCCAGACGGATATTTCGAAGGACGGATAATCCGTCAATACCGGGGAGCATGATATCCAGCACGATCAGGTCAGGTTGCCACTTTTTCCATTGTTGAAGTCCTGAAATTCCATCCGGTGCGATGGTGACACTATACCCGTGAAGGGATAGGTTCAGTTTCAGACCTTCCGCTATATGTTCCTCATCTTCAACGACCAGGACGCGTTTTTTTTCAGAATCTTCCATATTAATCAAATCAAACGTTTTTCATTTCAGCTATTTGACTCTTTAGCGTTTCTATTCCAAGCAACAAATTCGATCCTTGAATTTTAATTCCCAGCCTTTAGCCTTTGATCTTTCGACCTTGCTGCTTTGCCGGATCTGGAATTAGCGATGTCCGAAGAGGAAGAATTAAAGTAAAGGCCGATCCTTTCCCCTCTCCTTCGCTCCAGGCAGATATCCTTCCTTTATGAATCCGGGCAATGCTCTGTACCAGATACAGGCCAAGACCGGTACCCCTGGCAGACATATTATCCGACCTGCCGACCTGATAAAACTTCCTGAATATCTTTTTAGTTTCGCCTTTTTTGATTCCGATACCGTTGTCTTCAAAGCGGATATACAATCCGCGTTTTTGCGGCTCAAACGTGATATCGACTTTAGGTATCCCGGATTCATTATATTTTATAGCGTTAGTAAGCAGATTCATCAAGAGCATTTCAAACAGAGACGGGTTTATACGATATGGAAAAGACTGGCCTGAAGGATTATGGATTGTGATTTCACAATTTCGGAAAAGGTGTGCGTTGTTGTCATAAAAACCCTCAACGGTTTGGACAAGATCTGACATGACTAACTCTCCTTCATAGTTCCTGCTTTCAATCCTGGCAAGGTTCAATATACGGGTGGTATTGTCCGAAAGTCGGTCTGCATCTTGAATCATATAATGGATGTATTTGAGCTGATCGTCCCGTGAGAGATTGTGTTTCAAAAAGGTTTCCAGATACAGCTTCAAAGAGGTGACGGGGGTTTTCATCTCGTGGGTAAAATTGTTGATAAAGTTATGCTGCAGTCTGTAAAGCTGTACCAATTTTTGATTATATACAAAGATAATGAATATCCCTGCCAGAATAAGCCCCACAAGAATTGAGATGACCAGAATTACTACCCAGGTCTGAGATGCCAAAACCTGATCGGGATCGAGATTGAAGCGTCGTACAAGCGTCTTGAGACCAAGACTGACCTCCATATACCAGTAAATATACAAGAACAGCGACGCGGCCAGGGCCACGATTGAGAAAATAAAGATAAAGACGGGATGAAAAAACCATTTTGATCGATTTATCATTTCAAAAGATTACTACAATACACTTCGGTTTCTGTCAACTGCCAAATATCCTGACGTTTCTTTCATAACACCTTGGTTTGTAAAACTTTTGTAAAACAGGCAAGCAGGTCTATCTTTCATAGATCTTCTGTAATAAGAGCAGAATTATGTTTCATGGAGAAACAAATACAGAAGATCAAGAGGATTATAATGACGACGCAGCCTGTTCACAAACTTGGGACCGATGCCCGGGTATTATTGTCCAGCGTTTTTGGGCCTTACGCTCAAGATGACGAGTATGGAAGCCGGAAAATCAACCCGATGGAGCTTTATCAAAACCAGGTCACACGGGTTCAGGGAGTTTTTTCCCTTAGAATGTTTCATCGCAGCTTTGGATTGATGTTGATTCAGTCCAATATCAATGCCCCATGTACACTCCTGGATTTTCCATCCCTTGACCGCTTTGTCCATGAAATCCGTCATCATTCCTATGATATAGTGGGTATCAGCTCGATTATACCGAATACGGGCAAAGTAAAAAGAATGTGCGAACTGGTTCGTCAACACCTTCCGGGTGCAACGATTGTTGTTGGAGGGCATATCGCCAACAAGGATAACATCCATGAAATTATTGATGCGGATCATATTTGTAAGGGAGAAGGCGTCAGATGGTTTCGCAGATTTCTTGGACAGGATGAAGATACTCCCATAAGACATCCCCTCGCTTATTCCGGATATGGTACCCGAATTATGGGCATTACTCCTCGTGGAAAACCGGGAGAAACTGCAGCTATCCTAATCCCTTCCGTTGGCTGTCCTGTAGGCTGTAATTTTTGTTCTACTTCCGCCCTGTTCGGTGGCAAGGGTAAATTTGTCAACTTTTACGAAAGGGGAGACGATCTTTTTTCGGTGATGTGTAAGCTTGAAGAAAAACTCAAAGTGCGATCTTTTTTTGTCATGGACGAAAATTTTCTCCTTCATCGAAAGAGGGCCTTGCGATTGCTTGAATTGATGGAGAAAAACAAAAAAAGCTGGGCATTATATGTTTTCAGCTCCGCCGGGGTTTTGAAATCTTATACCATTGAACAATTAATAGGATTAGGGATCTCCTGGGTCTGGATGGGTCTCGAAGGTGAAAGCAGTCAGTATCAAAAACTTAAAAATGTTGACACAAGAGAGCTTGTGCGATTTTTACAATCTCATGGGATTCGCGTTTTGGGATCTTCCATTATCGGTATGGAAAACCACACACCGGAAAACATGGGCCGGATTATAGATTATGCCGTCAGTCATGACACGGTTTTTCACCAGTTCATGCTGTACACACCAATTCCGGGTACTCCCCTGTATGAGCAGCACCGAAAGAACGGGACACTTCTTCCTGAATCGGAATTTCCTGTGGCGGATGCACATGGCCAATATCGCTTTAATTATCGTCATCAGTACATTCACGACAGCCGGGAAGAGCGATTTATTCTGCAGGCCTTTCAACGTGATTTTGAGGTCAACGGACCCAGTCTTGCACGTTTGATCAGTGTACTGTTAAAAGGATGGCAACGTTATAAGGGCCATTCCGATAAGCGTATTCGCAATCGTTTCGCGTGGGAAGTGAAGCCTCTGCGGACGACCTATGCGGGCGCAGTATGGGCAATGAAAAAACGGTACCGGGGAAATGAACGGATGGCGGAGAAGATGGATTCACTTCTCCGTGAGATTTATAGAGAGTTTGGCTGGAAAACAAAGATGATCGCACCATTGGCAGGTAAATACGCTTACGCCGCACTGAAGAAAGAGGAAAAAAGACTGGAAAATGGCTGGACATACGAACCCGCAACATTTTACGAAAAAAACGAAGCAGCCCTCACCCTGGAGAAAACCGCACCGATCAACGTGAAGGCCGAAGCCCTGAAAATTCGGTGGGTTACCGGCGAACGCTTCCCGGCCTAAGTATTTTGCAAGGGTCTCATTTAATCTGGCCAGATCTTGCAATGCAATATCTAATCGGTTATAATGCCTCGCATGTCGGGACCATTGCACATAGAATTCAATTACATTACCTCAAGTGGTAATGCCCGTTTTCAACATTTTTCCGTTCGTCATGGAAAAAACGATTCCGATGTATGCTCCCCACTGATTATCAATGTTGTTGACACAAAAACATTCAACTCGGATTTTGCGGCAGGTATCGTAGCGAGACGCTCAGCCGGACCGTTGGAGCGATTTTGTGACGCAGGCGCATCCCCCACCCATTCCATCCCTTAATCATTTTCAGGAAAAGGGGATAAAATGAATCGTAAAAGTGTAAAAAATATGGAGGAATCATGAAGAAATCGTATGTATCGGTGATCCTCGCCTTTTTTTTGGCGGCGTCTGTTTCTTTTGCCGGGGAAACCGTTTCGTCTCAAATTAAAGAAGTCACGCTATTCTCCGGACAGGCTCTAGTCAAGAGAGAGGCCATCGTAAAGGTTCATAAAGGTCTTAATACGCTCTTTCTGGATGTGGAAGCATTTCGTGTGGATAGAGATTCCGTTTCGGCAAAAGTATTTGGCAAGGGGGAAATTTTCAGCGTTCAATTCAAGGAGATTTATTTAAAGGAATCGCCCCAGGAAAACATATTGATCCTGGAGAAAAAAATTGAGGAACTGAAAAAGTCAAAAAGAATTTTATTGGGGGAAAAAGAAGTACTGAATAAAAAAGAGGCCTTTTTACAGTCTCTAATCGATTTTTCCCAGACCCAGGTTCCGCAGGACATCAAAACCAGTTTTCCCAAAACAGAGGATTTAAACAAGACTCTTACGTTTTTGGCTTCTAATTTTCAAAATATTAATAATAAGAAGCAAAGTCTCGACTCCAGGATAGAAGATATTGAGAAAGAAATGAAAGTCCTGGAGCAGGAATTGATCTCTGTGCAAAAGCCCCTTAAAAAAACAAAAAAAGTCATAGAGGTTTTATTTAATTCTTCAAAAGAACAGAAAATCAAGATTGAAGTGAATTATTTAACTCGAAACGCATTCTGGAGGCCTTTGTATAAGGTTTCCGTTCCCCTGGCGTTAGAAGAAGTCGATTTAACGATGTTTTCGAAGATTTGGCAAAAAACAGGTGAAGATTGGAAAAAAATCGCATTATCGATTTCAAATGTCATTCCCTTAAGAGGTGTGGGGCTCCCTTCACCTTCAAGCTGGTTGCTGGACATACAAAGACCAAGAGAAAAGGCTATGAGGAAAGCGGGACGGGTTGCTCTGGACAAGGCAGCACCGGCTCTTTCTACGGAAGCGCTGAAAGAAAAAGCTGATTTCGAGGGGATATCCGAAGAAGAAGCAGTCTTTACCCATGCCCGGAAAAAAGAATTGCCCCTTTCTTTTGAATACAAGATTCCCCAGGCACTGGATATAGAATCGAGAGATAAAGAAACGATTTTGCCCCTTTTTGTCAGGAAATTACAAGGGGAATTTTTCTATTATGCAGTTCCCCGGAGGAGTACTTTAACTTTTCTGGTATGTAAGGCCAGTGCTGATAAAGAATTTTTAAGCGGGCCTTTAAATGTGTATTTTGGAGGCCGGTTTATAGGAAAAACCTTCCTGCGCGAGAAGAAAGCGGGAGAGGATTTCCGTTTGAGCCTGGGTGCGGACAGAGAAGTCAAGGTAAAAAGGGAAAAAATAAAGGATAAAATTAAAGAAACCTTTTTCGGAAAGATCGAAAGAGATACTATCATCAGGGAGCTGGCCTTTAAAATTACGTTAGAGAATACAAAAAAGAAGCCCATAAAGCTCAGGCTATCAGATGCCATTCCCGTGTCGAGGACGGATAAAGTGAAAGTTAAAGATGTAAAAATTACTCCTCAGCCAACTGAAAAAGACTATCAGGATAAAGAAGGGGTTATGCTCTGGGAGTACAAACTAAAACCAGGGGAAAAACAGGAAATTAATATAGAGTTCGTTGTTACGTATCCCAAAAATTTGCCATTGTTAGGATTATAAAGGATATTCATTTGACATGTAGATCCGGAAAGGAGCGATAAATGTTTAAAAAGATTTTGGTGCCGACCGATTTTTCGGATGTGGCAGAAAAAGCCCTGGACTGTGTAAAGCAGCTAAAAGATGCCGGCACAGAAGAAGTAGTTATTCTTCATGTTATTAAAAAAACCAGCCTCGAGGTTATTGCCCAGTACAGCTCCATAAGGGATTTTAAGGAAGTTGAAAAAGAAGTGGAAGGAGACGCAAGAGAAAAACTGAGTCTTATTGAGAAGGAACTGCAAGAAACAGGTTTGCAGGTCAAGGTAAGAATTGAAACGGGATTCCCTTTCAGTGAAATATTAAGGGTGGAAGACGAAGAGGATGTTTCTGCTATTGTTATCGGGTCTCATGGATTGAGCAATATTAAAGAGATTCTCCTTGGATCAGTTTCAGAATCGGTGATAAGAAAAGCGAAAAAACCAGTGATTGTTATAAAGAGGTAATGCTGACTTTTGTGAGAATATCTATTAACAACAACATTAAGAAAGGGAGGGAAGTTTCAATGTTAAAAAAAATTGCCTTAATCATATGTGTCGTTTGTCTCCTTTTTTCTTTTTCATCAATTAAGCCTGACCTCGCTTTTGGCGCGGAAAAACCATTTATCTTTGGAATGCTTCTTGTTGGACCTTATAACGACCACGGGTATAGCCAGGCACATTTTGAAGGGGCTGAATACGCTCAAAAAGAGGTTCCTGGCACAAAGATGATTTATATTGACAAGGTCAATCCTGCTGACCGTCCCGGGGTTACCATCCCTCAACTGGTGGACGACATGGTGGAAAAAGGTGCCAGACTCATTATCGCGAATTCGGATGATATGAAAGACGGGATACGGGAAGCTGCCATCATGCATCCTGAAACGCACTTTGTTCATATCTCAGGGGACGATGTGCTGACCGGAAAGGCACCTAAGAACCTTGTCAACCTCTTTGGCCGGATGGAATATGGCAAGATGATGGCCGGTTTTGTCGCGGCACTGACAACAAAAACCGGCAAGATCGGATATCTCGGCCCCCTGGTAAACGATGAAACGCGCCGGCTTGCGTCCTCATGCTACCTGGGCGCGAAGTACGCGTGGGAGAAGGTTCTCAAGAAAAACCCGAAGGATTTGAAGTTTCAGGTCACGTGGATAGGATTCTGGTTCAATATTCCCGGTGTTACCGCTGATCCCACCCAGGTCGCTCAAAACTTTTTTAACATGGGGTATGATGTTGTAATCTCGGGCATAGACACAACGGAGGCAGTTGTTGTTGCAAGACAAAAAAAGCAGGAAGGAAAAGAAGTATGGGCCATCCCATACGATTACATCGGTGCCTGCGAGGGTGCTTCCGGCGTTTGCCTCGGAGTTCCTTATTTTAACTGGGGGCCCGGTTATTCTGCATTTGTCAAGAGTTCCATGGCGGGAAATTGGGAATCTAAATGGATCTGGCTCGGTCCCGACTGGAAAGATATCAATGATCCCGATACAAGCACGGTGGGTTTTGCCAGGGGGGATGCACTGTCATCTTCAACAAGGAAGGCTCTCTCGGCTTTCACCTGCGATCTCGGTAAGAGAAAGATACAATTATTCAAAGGACCCCTCTCATATCAGGATGGAAGCCCTTACCTCAAAGCTGGTCAAGTAGCCACGGATGAACAGATCTGGTACATGAAGCAACTGTTAAAGGGAATGATGGGACAGAGCGGCGCAAAATAGAAACATATTATTTTATTCTGATACTTTCGGAATTGGGACAACTTGAGACCTCTACAGAATGTTCAATTTTGTTCAAGTTCAAGGAAGGCTAAAATTTTAACCACAGGAA
>CAZKGS010000054.1:9485-12684 GCA_964552105.1 uncultured Syntrophaceae bacterium | reverse complement strand
CAAAAATTCCATGGCTGATTGCGCCCAAAGAATGATTATCGACGGAGGAGATGATGTCCGGCTTCTTGGCTATCATTCTCGTCACCCCGACGACTCCGGCAAGGGGCTAATGATGCTCCTTCATGGGTGGGAAGGCAGTTCAAATTCGGTTTACATTCTCCGTGCGGGAAAATATTTTTTTGATAATGGTTATGATATATTTCGCCTTAACCTGAGAGACCATGGTAACAGTCATCATTTAAATGCAGGGCTCTTTCATGGTGGTTTGATCGAAGAAACCGTGACAGCTACGCGAAATATAGCCGATCTTTCCAGAGGCAAACCATTTTACATCATGGGTTTTTCCCTGGGTGGAAATTTTGCCCTCAGGATTGCATTAAAACAGAAAGAAGCAAAAATTGAGAATCTTACTCATATCTTCAGCGTAAGCCCCGTCCTGGACCCACACAAGACCACCTTTGCCATAGACCGGAACAATCCATTCTATAGACATTATTTTCTCAAAAAATGGATGAGGTCTCTGAGAAAAAAACAGAATGTCTTTCCGGATATTTACAAGATTGATGAAGTGTTTAAAATGAAGACTGTCATGGAAGTAACGGATTATATTATACCCGAATATTCCCATTTCAAAAATCATGAAGAATACTTCAGCACATATACACTGCTGGGGGATGCCTTCAATAAACTATCAAAACCAGCTACGATCATTACGTCTGAAGATGACCCTGTTATCCCGGTGAATGATTTTTACGGATTACAAGACCATGACAATCTAAACCTGTTGGTACAGCGGTACGGAGGGCACTGCGGCTTTCTCGACCCATTTCCCTTCGGTTGCTGGTACGAAAGGAAGATTTCCGGTATCATAAAAAGTCATGAGACATCTTTTCCTGATTGAGAGAGGACGACGACGTGAAGCCTGAGATTCTGAAGAACAAAGAAGACACCCTGAAGTTGATTGTTGAAAAACTGGGATGTGCTCCGAACAGTTTTTTGAAACAATTCGACATAATCAGACAAAAACGAAAACAGCATCATACATGGCTGGCTGCCGGCGTTCTGCTGCTGCTCCGTTACAAAAAATATCCCGACACCATGGCCGGCAATGAAGGAGAATTCGTTTTCCAGTTAATCAAGCGATCCGCCAGCGTCTCCCAGGGAGGTGACCTGAGCTGTCCGGGAGGTATTCTTGAAACCCCGATCGACAGTCGCTTTTGTGAACTCATCGAACGAGGATTCCCTCCTGTTATCAAAGGGGATGCCCTTACCTATGCAAAAGAGCGGGGTGAAGACGAATTAAAAACCATCACATTGTTTCTTGCAAACGCAACCCGTGAATCGTGGGAGGAAATCGGCCTCAATCCATTTGATCTGATATTTTTGGGGCCCCTTCCCTGTTACAGCCTCAGCCTCTTCACGAAAACGATTTTCCCCCTGGTGGGTTTAATGAACGGAGAAACCGGCATCTGCCCGAACGGAGAAGTTGACAAAATTATTGAAATCCCTTTGATATCCTTTTTTGATGAAAATAACTACGCCACCTGTTCTCTCGATGTTTCGGGAGATCTTCATGGTATGACGGATAGTAAGTGGGATTTTCCCTGCCTCATTCATCATGACACTGACGGGACGGAAGAAATCCTCTGGGGTGCAACATTCGGTATAATCATGACTTTTTTTAACATCGTCTTTGATTTTGAACCCAGTGACACACATCCCATGAGAATTATCAGAAGGACGCTTGATCAGAGCTATATAAAAGGGAATTCACGATAGGCATTTCGGATTGATACGCGTTCAACCAACCGTCACGGGTCATATGCATATGACCGATCGACAAAAATCTGTCAAATCTGTCATTACATCTGCTTGGAGACTTCCAATAAATATCTTGACAGTATTTTGCCATCTATGTAGTCTGACTTTTCTAGAATACGTGTGAACAGTATGACATTTTTCCGGTGTAAGACGTAATGGTTACAAAAAGAGCATCAGATATTCCTCCCTTCATCGTTATGGATGTCCTCGAAAGGGCTAACGAACTGGAACGGGCGGGAAAAGACATAATCCATCTTGAAGTGGGAGAACCCGATTTCGATACACCGGAATGTATCAATGAAGCATGCCATAGAGCAATAAGAGATGGCAAGACGCACTATACTCACAGTCTCGGTCTTATGGAATTGCGGGAGGCAATCTGCGAACATTACTACACCAAATACGGCGTAAACATTTCACCGGATCAGATTGTAATTACATCAGGAACTTCACCCGCCATGTTTCTCCTCTTTGCTGCTCTACTCGAAAAAGGTGAAGAAGTCATTATTTCTGACCCTCATTACGCCTGTTATCCCAACTTTATCACATTTTTTGAAGGAGTTCCGGTCAATGTCAATGTATATGAACAGGAAGGCTTTCAATACACCACCGAGGCAATTAAGAATAGAATAACGGGAAAAACCAGGGGGATCATGATCAATTCACCCGCCAACCCAACGGGAAATATTCTCAGTGCCGAGAGGATGGCGGATATTGCATCACTGGGGATCCCGGTCATTTCAGACGAAATATACCACGGACTGGTGTATGAGGACGAGGAACACAGTATTCTGGAGTTTACTGACAATGCCATTGTATTCAACGGTTTTTCCAAGGCCTATGCCATGACGGGATGGCGCCTGGGATATTTGATCGCACCTCACGAATACATACGGCCAATACAGAAGGTCCAGCAAAACCTTTTCATATGCGCAAATTCCTTTGTTCAGTGGGGTGGAGTGGCCGCACTGAAGGAGGCCGGCGAGGACGTCATACGAATGAGAAGCATATTCAACGAAAGAAGGAACTATATCATAAAACGGTTGCGGAAAATCGGACTCGGCATTGCCGTGGAACCCACCGGTGCTTTTTATATCCTTGGAAATATAAAGGATTATTCGAACGACTCCTATAAAACGGCATTTGACATCCTTGAAAAGGCACATGTGGGCGTCACGCCGGGAATCGATTTCGGCCACAACTGTGAGGGATATATCCGATTTTCCTATGCCAATTCCCTGGAAAACATAGAAGAAGGGCTCAACCGGATAGAGCAATACTTTACGCAAGGATACGGCCTGTGATCAAAGACAAGATTACGTTAAAAACGATTATCTTTGATTTCGACGGAACGCTTGCAAGGCTCAATATTGATTTC
>CAZKGS010000054.1:0-9385 GCA_964552105.1 uncultured Syntrophaceae bacterium | reverse complement strand
TTGTCATTACAAGAGAAGCTACCATAAACGTAAAGCCTCACCCTGAACAACTTGAAATTGCACTTGAGGCATTAAATGCAAAACCGGGAAATACAGCAATGGTCGGGGATCATCCTATTGACATCTCCGTTGGAAAAAATGTTGGAACTTATACAATTGGTGTTCTTACCGGGTATGCTTCTGAGTACCTGCTCCGGGAAGCAGGAGCGGATATTATTCTGGATAATGCGGCAAAAGTAACGGGGTTGATATAAAAACAGACAGACCGGAAGGATCATTATGTACGAAGTAAGCATAAGGAAATCATTTTCTGCAGCCCACACATTAGATATCGGTGGTAAATGTGAAGACCTCCACGGACACAATTTTACTGTTGACGTCACAGTCGCTTCAAAGAATTTAGACAGCGAAGGACTCGTGGTTGACTTCAGGATATTGAAGGTATGGACAGACGACATTATTGAACAGCTCGACCATAAATTTCTAAATGACCTTCCCGTTTTTCAAGGTATAAACCCTTCATCGGAAAATATCGCCAGATTCATATTTGACAGCCTGGCAGAAAAGACAGATAAAAATAATTTACAGATATCAAAAGTAACAGTGTGGGAATCGAATACTTCGTGGGCCACGTACAGAGGTAATAAAAGTGGTTGATATTCAAAGCCTCCGGGACGACAGGAATTTGGAGATACAAAAGGTAGGCGTAAAGGGAATTAAATATCCTGTTATTGTTCTTGACAAAACAAACGGTACCCAGCATGTCAACGCAACGGTTAACATGTATGTAAATCTTCCCCATCATTTCAAGGGAACTCACATGAGTCGTTTTGTCGAGATACTGAACGATTACAGGGGCCATATCAACATCAAAAACTTCAACCAGATTCTCGAAAAAATGAGAGAAAAGCTTGATGCAAAATCGGCACATATGGAGATAGAATTTCCTTACTTCATCGAAAAACAGGCTCCTGTATCTGGAGCAAAAAGCCATATGGAATACTGGTGCAGTTTCTGCGGGGAAAGTAACGGTAATGAAAATGTCTTCCTCGTCGGCATTACCGTCCCGGTCACCACGGTATGCCCCTGTTCCAAAGAGATCAGCAATTTTGGGGCTCATAATCAGAGAAGTATTGTAAAATTAAAATTGAGGTTTAAAACATTTTTCTGGATAGAAGACATTATTAAATTAGTGGAGGAATCGGCGAGCAGTGAGATTTACTCCCTTCTGAAGAGGCCGGACGAAAAGTATGTCACTGAAAAGGCATTCGAAAAACCGATGTTTGTTGAAGATGTGGTAAGAAGTATAGCGGAAAGGCTCAACGAGATAGAAAATTTTACCTCATACAGCGTTGAAGCGGAAAACATTGAAAGTATTCATAATCATAGCGCTTACGCCTATATTGAAAAGGAAGCGTGAATTCGGAAAACGCAAACCGTAAAACGTTATCCGATCTTCGAATTTAATGTCACATCCTTCCCGAACGTAGAATCGATATTAGCAACCATATTCCCAAAATACCAGCCATGCTAAACCCCGCAAGGCCCAGTATGGGAAAACCAAAAAGAAAAGGTCCCAGGTTACTCCTGATGATGAGAGATGATCCGATAATAAGAGAAGCAACAACCAGTGCAAAGGCTATCCTGTTTGATGACCTG
This sequence comes from uncultured Syntrophaceae bacterium, assembly GCA_964552105.1. Taxonomy (GTDB): domain Bacteria; phylum Desulfobacterota; class Syntrophia; order Syntrophales; family UBA6807; genus CAZGAK01. The sequence goes on along the minus strand of CAZKGS010000054.1, from coordinate 7,726 downwards.
TCCACCTCAAATACAAAATTCTCAAGTCCCCTGTGTTCAAATCCAATGTTTACCTTCCCCTGTCTTAGCTGTTTCGTTATATCCCGCAGTTCTCCGGGAATTTCCTTGAGAAGCTGAATCAGCTCTCCACCAGAGTCGAGAAAATCACCCACTAACCGTTTCGGGAAAAGACGCTTTAATTTGAGGGTTTTTATGAAAGGTGCAGCCTTTTCGGTCATATCAAAATCGGGGTCCAGCACCAGACCTAATCCTTCCACCTGAGCCAGAGCTTTAACCATGAGGAATATGTCCGGCGGGAGTCGAAGTTTGTGATGTTTAATCAATTCAAGAACCTGCCTAAGGATGTCTTCTATGCGTAATTCCTTGAGCGGCTTGTACAGATATGACTCAACAAAGTCGCCTATATCTCTTTCAAGAGCGCGGCGGTCCGGATCTATATCCCACTCCACAACTCTCAACAGGGCATCGACAATTTTTGATTCGTCCCGGCTGACATAAGCATAGACAATATCGGCAAAGTCTTCCCTTGCACGACGATCTACACGTCCCATCATGCCGAAATCAAGATAACATATAACATTATCAGGCAGGATGAAAATGTTTCCCGGGTGCGGATCGGCATGAAAAAATCCGTATTCAAATACCTGTTCAAGTATCAAATCAGCCCCGCGAGAGGCTATTATCTTTCTGTCAAAACCCTCTTCGTCTAATTTGTCAATCTCAGATGCCTTAATACCATCTACATGCTCCATTGTGAGGATTTGCTTCGTCGATACTTCTCTGAAAACACGGGGGACATAAACCTTTGAATTACTGATAAACTGCTGTGCAAACCGTTCTGCATTCGATGTTTCAATGGTATAGTCGATTTCCTTCTCAAGGATACGGAAAAATTCTTCAACTATCCTGGTGGGACGATGAATTTCCCACCCCTCAACATGCCTCTCCATCAAGGTGGCAAGGTGTAGCAATATTTCTAAATCCGCTTCAATAGTCTTAATAATATCGGGACGCTGAACTTTAACGATAACTTCTTCTCCGCTTTTTAGCCTTGCCCGATGGACCTGGCCGATGGAGGCAGCTGCCAGCGGAACTTCATCAAATCTCTGGAAGATATTTTCTATGGGACTCTTTATTTCGATTTTAATGATTTCTCTGACCCTGGATACAGGAAAAGGTGGAACTTCGTCCTGAAGTTTTGATAATTCTCCGATCAGCTCAACGGGAACCAGGTCAGGGCGAGTTGATAGTATCTGACCTAATTTTACAAATGTCGGACCCAGCTCCTCAAAAACCATACGTATGCGTTCGGACCTTGTGAGTTTGTCAACACGTTCCCGACGTTTCCTCGAAATCATCTGCATGCCGATCTCAAGATATTGACCCACATTCAGCTGATCAATCAGATCACCAAAACCGTATTTAAACAAAACGGTAAGGATCTGACGGTAACGGTTAACGTGTCGATAAGTACGAGAAACAACGCCAATTTTAGGGATAAGCATTGATTATTCCTTGCTTTCCTGAGACTTAACCAATTGTTCTACTTTTTCTGCCAGTTCTGAATACTCCTTTCTCGTTGGAATGTTTAACTTTTTCAATGTGTCGGCTACTGTTTTTTCTACTTTCTCCGTCAATTCCTTCCTGGCCTCTTTAGATTTCTTCACCAAGTCATCCAGGGCATCTTTCCCTTCTTTTTCCGACATTTCGCCCTTTTTGATCAGTTCATCTATGGACTGTTCTAACTTTTCCCTTGTCAAAGCAGCCAATCCTACTCCAATCAACATACTTTTTTTAATGAAATCCATTGTGTCTACCTCCTTCCAAAAGTTTTAAGTTTAAAGTTTCAGGTCTAAAGTTTAAAACATCCAGCATCCAGTACAATGCCTTAATCTTTTATATCACTCACTACAATTAATAGTCAATCATACAAATCTTATATACTTTTCATCTTTACCCGACCGGCAATGCTGTAAACTACGGGAATTACAAAAAGTGTAAGAAAGGTAGAAAAGAGAAGGCCGCCGGCTACAGCAACGGCCATAGGAGATCTCAATTCTGATCCCTGTGTCTGGCTCAAAGCCATCGGAAGCATTCCGGCAACCGTGGTAAATGTGGTGATCAACACCGGTCTGAGTCTTATGGTTGCACCTTCAACAATAGCTTCGAGTGGTTTCACCCCCTTTCTACGGAGATGATTTATATAATCTATCATCACTATACCATTATTAACCACCACCCCGGAAAGGATAATCATCCCCATGAATGCGGGAACAGAAAGGGTCTTGTGAAAAACTATCAGTCCAAATACCGCCCCGATGAATGAAAGCGGAACGGTAAACATGATAACAAAAGGATGGAGAAGTGATTCAAACTGGGCAGCCATGATCATGTAGATAAGGATTATCGCTATGGCAAGTGCCTGAGCAAGAGAAACAAAGGCCTCATGCATATCTTCATATGTTCCTCCATACTCAATAAAATATCCCTCCGGTATATCCATTCCTGATTCCATGCTCTTTATATTCTCAACAATACTCCCTATATCCCTCTCAAAGGTGTTGGCCGTAACGGTAACATCCCTTTCCTGGTCCTCCCTGGTGATCTTTACGGGTCCCATCTTTTTGACAAAATCGGCTACATGGTAAAGAGGAACAAGGTTGCCCGCAGGTGTCGCTATTTTAATATTGCCGACATCCGCAATGGACTGCCTGTCAAAATCCCTGAACCTCACACGAATATCGTATTCATCCCCGCCTATGCGATATTTCGTTGGAACCACACCCAGCATGGCCGCCTTTACCGTTTCCGCAATCCGTCCCACAGTCAACCCCATCTGAGAGGCCTTCTCCCTGTCAACTATGATCTGAAGTTCCGGTTTGCCCATCTTCAGGGTGGTATCGATATCCCTTAATCCCTTTACATTTTTACAACCTTCAGCAATTTTATCAGCCATAATTCTCAACTTATCCAGATCCTTCCCGAACACCTTAACAGCCACAGGGGTCTCCCCGCCCGTGGCTCCCATTAGCATCTGCCCCATATCAAGAAATTCAAATTGCGCCCCCTTGATCTTCTCTATCCGGCTTCTGATATATTCCATAATAGTCTCGGCAGATCTGACCCTCTCTTCCCTGTCCACCAATCTGACGAAAACTTCAGCCTCGTTGACACCTGCCGCCCCAAATCCCCATGCTACATCCATTTTTGTCTCCCTGGATAAACCGATAAAGGAAGCCACAAACCGGGTTTCAGGCTGTTTAAGAATAATGTTCTCAATTTTTTTTACTGTCCTGTTGGTTTCATCCAGCGATGTTCCAACGGGCAAATTGATTTTCATCATCAAAAGGGGAATATCCTGCTTCGGCATGAATTCAGTCCCAAGTATGGGAACAGCTGCAATACTGACAAAAAAAGACAGGGCGGCAATAATAATTACTGTTTTTCTGTGACCAAGAGACCAGCGTAACATGGACGTGTATCTGCCCCTTGCCCTCATGAAAAACAGCCTGATTGTTTTTTCATTACTTCTTTTTTTATTCCTTTCCTTTTTAAACAACACCGAAGAGATCATGGGTACTATGGTCAGGGCAACGAATAGTGAAGCCAAAAGCGCCAGTGTTACGGTTACCGCAAGAGGCCTTGAAAGGCGACCCGCTATTCCGCTTGATAATGTCATGGGCAAAAACACCGCAATGGTAGTAAGGGTGGATGCTGTTATTGCCATCCCCACCTCCTCGGCACCCAGCTTTGCAGCAGCATTTCTATCCTTTCCTTCCTCCAGGTGACGAAATGTATTTTCTATCACCACAACAGCGTTATCCACCAGCATACCGACCCCTAATGCCATGCCACCCAGGGTCATGATATTGAGGGTATAATCGAAGGTGTGTATCCCTATAAAAGTTGTAACTATGGAAAGTGGAATAGCCAGCGCAACGGTAAGTGTCGGTCTCCAGTCCAGGAGAAAGGCGAAGATCATAAGTATGGCAAAGATTCCTCCTAAAATCGCATTCTGCCCGGTTCGGTGTGTCACCTTGTTTATAACCCGTCCCTGATCCATGACCGGATAAAATAAAATATCGGGGGGTACATATTTCTTGACATCAGTCAATGTTTTTTTGACACGTTTGATCACACTGACTGTATTTACTCCAGACTGCTTCATTATCATGAAGATGACAGACGGCCTGCCGTTCGTCCTGGCATAGTTTCTTATCTCCTTGTATGTGTCCTGCACAGAAGCAATATCTTTCATATAGACAGGGGTGGTCCCATGCATTGCTACTATAGTATTTCTGATGGCATCGACATCTTTATATTCCCCCATTGTCCTGACAAGATACTCTATATACCCTTTGGTTACATGGCCTCCGGACACGTTCACATTCTCCATGGCAAGCTTTCCGACTACCTGATCAATTGAAATATTGAAGGCATTAAGCTTATCACGATCGATAAACACATTGATTTCCCGCTCCAGGCCCCCCATGATATATACGGATGCCACACCCTCAATCCTCTCCAGTCGCGGCCTTACGTTATTATCGAGGTATTTCCTGAGTGTGCGTGTATCTTCCATACCAGTCACACCGTAATAGAGTATAGGATAATCCGCCGTATTGAATTTTACGACGAGGGGAGAATCCGCATCGTCCGGGAGATAATCAGTCAACCAGGAAAGCTTTTCCCTTACATCCTGAGCAGCGAAATCAAGCTTTGTTCCCCATTCAAACTCGACAATGACTGCGGAGATACCTTCCTGAGATATGGAAGTAACCTTTTTTACATTTTTAACAGCGCTGACTACCTCTTCTACAGGCTCGGTGATGAGGTTTTCGATATCCTCCGATGAAACCCCTTCGTATGTGGTTACCACGGAAACAACGGGGTACTCCAGATCTGGCATCATATCGAGTCCGAGGCGGAAAAATGACAATACGCCGAAGAGACTGATAATCAATATCAGCATAAGAACGGTAATTTTTCTGTTAACTGAAAATTCGGGAAGAGTCATAAGTTAAAAACCAGGTTAAAGGAACAAGGTACAAGGTTAGGGGTTTTACCTTCATCCTTTGTCCTTGTTCCTAATACGTGACTACCGTCGGATTAACCCCTGTACCTTCTTCCAATCCGTAGTTGCCGGTGACTATTACCTTTTCACCATCCTTGAGGCCATCTCTGATCTCCACCATGTTTGCATTACTTACTCCCACGGTGACCTTTTTTATAACAGCCTCGTTGTTGTCATTAAGGACAAGAACCGCGTCATTTCCTGCATCATCTACAACCAGTGCTTTTTGTGGTACGATGATAGTACCCTTTACAACATCTGTCTTTACTGTTATCCGTGCGAACATCCCCGGTTTCACCATGTGTTCACTGTTGGGTATATCTGTTTCGACCTTGAAGTTGCGGCTGATCGGATCCACCATGGCATTAACCCTGGAGACGTTTCCCTCAAATAACTTCCCTGGTAAAGCGTCAATTTTCACATCAACAGGGGTACCTTTTCCGACCACCATCATTTTCACATCGGGTATCTCTACCTCCACCTTAACCCTGTCTATTTTCATAAGCCAGAGTATTGGCCTGCTCGGCATTACAGACGAAACAATTTCAGCTTCATTTGAGAATTTTTTGGCAACGATCCCTGAAAAGGGTGCCCTGATGACCGAATCTCTGAGTTGCTGCTTCGCCATGGAAAGATTCGCATCAGCTTCCAGTAACCTGGCAGCGGTAAGATCGACCCTGGCAGCCGCCATCCGGCAGGATGTATTGATGTCATCATATTTCTGCTGTGATATGACCTTTCTCTCATAAAGACGGGCCAACCTCTCTTTTTCACGGGAAAGGTTCCCCAGATGCAGCTCTGCCTCTCTCAGTGATGCTCTGACCACTGCCAGTTCAGCCTTCACCCTTTTCTCAACAATAAGAAAATCCTTCTGATCCAGCCTGACCAGGATATCCTCTTTTTCAAATTCGTCACCATCATCCACAAATATCTTTTCTATTCTGCCTGAGATCTTTGCCCCCACCCTCGATTCCTCCTGAGGTAATATGGTTCCGGTAGCCATTATGGGCGAGTAGATGTCTCCCCTTCTTACTTTCACCACATTCACCTGAACCTTCACCCGGGCTTTTGTCCCCTGTGGGGGCAGGATTTTTTTCGAATTCCAGCCTTCATCATCGCAACCAGAGAAAACCGCAATGATAATAAATATAACTAAAAAGGGAATCAGGCCAGACTTTACGATTTTCACTTTTCTAACTCCTGATCCAGCAGTGAAACATCAATAATACCCATTGATCTTTCCAGTATTGCAAGAGCGATATTATAACTACTTAGTGCATTGAAATAGTCTGATTTTGTTTTGGTAAGAAGTGTCTGTGCGTCAATGACATCCGTTGAAGTAGCTACCTGTTCTTTATACCTTTCCTTGTTGATCCTGAAATTTTCCTCGGCCTGTTCAATCGCCTTTTTTGCCACAAAAATGTGTTTCTCCGCCTCACGAAGATATAAATATGAATTCTTTACTTCCAGGGCTATCTGATCTTTAACGTTGGTGAGAGCATCCTCGGCCTGTTTTAATCTACTTACATTTGCATCTACATTATGTTTTGTCTTTCCCCATTCCCAGAAATTCCATGTGGCAGTAGCCATTACATACCAGTCCTCCTGATCCTGGTACTTGCTCCCTGATACATCCGGTTCATCGCCGTACCATGAATAATTTCCCACCAGATTTACAGACGGGAAAAAGTCGCCTTTTGCAAGGGTTACAGTCTTCTTTGACTGTTCCACACTTAACGTGTATGCCTTGATTTCAGATCTGTTTTCGAATGCTGTTTTTAAACATTCTTCGAGGGTTTTCTGAAATGGCTTGTACATGAGGATATCTTCTACCTCGATTTGGGCATTGATATCTCGACGGAGAATGGTATTAAATTTTGCTTTGGCAAGCTGAACACCATTTTCCGCCCGTACGAGGTCCTGGATTCCACCTGCAAGCTCAACCTCCGCATAGAGAAGATCGTTCCTGGGGATTATCCCGACATCGTAGAAACTCTGAGCAATGTCACTATGGGCATTAAGTTGTTCCACCGACTGTTCAGCCACATCCAGGATCCTCTCACTCTTGAGAATGTCAAAATAGGCAACTTTAACATCCTTAACGATATTTTGGATTGTAGTCATCTTATCCATCCTGGAGACTTCCGCACCAAGTTTGCTGATTTGATAATTGCTTAAGGTTTTCCCCCCTGTAAAGATCGGCTGGATTACTTCCATTTCCCATGTGTAATTATTTTTCGTTCCCGTCTGGGTAGGAGTTCCGGTTAATGTCGTCCCAGGCGTTTCATTCAACCTTTTATAGTAATAGGAAGTGCTGAGCTTCGGGAAAAATCCGGTTAATGCCTCTTTCCTCCCGGATTCGGAGACTCTTACTTGTTCCCTCGCCGAATTAATGACCACACTTTGCTTCAGAGCAAGATCAATGCTCTCCTCTAAAGACAGTTTTAAAACATTCTCCCCGGAAACCCCCGCTGTACCGAATAACAAAATTAACAATACAGGCAAAACGCTTTTTCTCAAGTAACTGTTAATCCACATCTTCCTTCATACCCCCTTAAGATCACAAACTTTCAGGAGACCCTTGTGTAATGTTCCCCTTTGACCAATTTCTGCGCCTGCCCTGTGGAATGCGAAGCCTATTCCTCTGGGGTC
>CAZKGS010000053.1:0-12731 GCA_964552105.1 uncultured Syntrophaceae bacterium | reverse complement strand
CTGGATTAACAAACCATCGCCGAATGAAAGTGATTCGGTGATACACTAAATTATTTATGGAGGTGTCTCATTTTCATTGACACGTTCCGATAGGGCATTTACGAGGGAAAGCATTATAAAGATGTTCGATGGTTTGAAACTTATAGAGGAAAAATACCAATATGGATATAAACTTTATGATAATTATGACCCTGCAAAAGGTTTTGGTACCGGACTCTTTTATTTTATTAAGCTTGTTTAATTGGGGGTATTTGTAATGGGTATTGTCAGAATGGGGCCACCTGCAGAGGTGCTGGATAAGATCAGGGAACTTGGTGTAAAAATATTTATTGAAACCGGAACATATAAAGCGCAAACAAGCGTATGGGCAAGTAAACGATTCGATATAGTCTATACAGTTGAGGCTTCAGAAAAGTTATATAATGAGGCTGTGGAACAATATGGAAATATAAGTAATATTAAATTCATGCGTGGTATTTCAAAGGAAAGTCTAAGAGAGATTATAAATGAAATCGATACGCAGGCTGTTTTTTGGTTAGATGCGCACTGGAGTGGCGGTGAAACATTTGGAAGTGAGGAGGAGTGCCCTTTGCTTGATGAGTTGGGCTTGATAACAAAAAACGAGATACAACACTATATTTTGATTGATGATGCCAGACTATTTATGTGCCCCCCCCCATTGCCACATAGTATAGATAGTTGGCCTGATATTTCCCATATCATAATACAGTTGACTGATGCGGGATATAAAATATTTATACATGAAGATGTAATTGTTGCAGTTCCAAAACAAAACGAAAGAGATTTTGCAGAGTTTTTTCAGAAAATAGCAACTCAATCATGGGAGAGTATGCCAAAAACATTTGTAGATGGAGCGAAAATAGCAATTAGGGGTTTATTGAGTGGAAGGCTTTTATGAAGAAGGTTACTGTTATGAATGAATGTATCAAATGGCTATATGATTTAATTGTGGGGATGGTGAGACCTGTTAAGCAAACAGGCAAAGCATCATTGGATGATAATAGTTTAGTAGCTGTGAAAGAGAGTATAAAAAAACTACAAACTGAAGATCCTTTGGTAGATAGCGGAGATTCGTGGCAAAAAAATAGAAGTAAGTTAAGGTTAATGTTGTTATCGAGAGATTTGGGTGCTTTTCTTAAATGGGATGTGATAAAACGAACAATGATTTACAATGCGCCATTTAAAGAATACTTGGGGTTAAGAAAAAATTGGAGTATGTGGAGGACTGCAATCATAGAAGATATAGCAGGCATGCCAGAGCCATATAAATTTAATAATAGAACCTCAGGTACTTTAGTGCATCATGCATATCATTTACAGCAGATATTAAGAAATTATGTTGATACAATTACTGAGTTTGATAAGATTATTGAGTTTGGTGGCGGTTATGGTTCAATGTGTAGGTTGATAAGTAACCTTGGATTTACTGGTGAATATATAATATTTGATCTTCCTGAATTTTCTATACTACAGAAAAGCTATTTAAACTCCATTAGAAATAAGCCCTCCAATTTGAGTCTTGTAACTAAACTCGATAATTTGGCTTCTTTTGGAAAAAATCATAAAAAAACATTATTGATTGCTACCTGGTCATTGTCAGAAGCACCTTTAGAGATTCGGAAAAAATTTTTAGAATTGGTTAATTTTGATTATGCATTGTTAGCATATCAAGATACATTTGATAGTGTGGATAATAATGCTTTTTTTGATGCGTTAAGCAATAAAAATAAATTAATAAAATGGAAAAAAATACCAATTAAACATCTACCAGGTAATGCCTATTTAATTGGATTTCAAGAATGATACACATTTCACCTAACGTAAGCGTTAAGCTATTTTGTCCATTATGTAACTTACCACTAAAATTTGGGGAGATGTTATGGCAAGGCATACATATTTGTACGGAAACACACTGCAGCAATTGTGGAAAAGACTTTATTTCTGATCTTCCTGTAGGACACGGCGTACATGCAAGCTTTCATGTGGCTAAAGACACTTACGAACTATATGGTGAGCGGGCCCAAGGGTGGCTTGGTTTGCCATTTCAAAAATCTCTTTGCGAACCATCATCCAAACCAGTTGAGTTGATCGTTGATAAAAAGAGACCGGTATCGGATGATGTTGTTATCCTTAATTGTATTGATTACCTGTATGGTCATTCATTATTAAAGTTGCTCAATGCCAGTCGGCATATCAATGCCAAACAGAATTTGGTTGTTATAGTACCAGCTTTCTTAAAGTGGTGTGTTCCTGAAAATGTTTCTGAGATATGGAGCGTAAATATTAGCTTAAAGGATAGTCAGGAATTTTATCCAGACCTGAATAAAAAAATAAAAAGAGAGATTGAACGCTTTAATACCGTTTATGTGAGCAAAGCGCTTGCACACCCTAAGGATTTTGATATCTTAGATTATACAAAGGTATCAAAGGGCAATAAGCTGCCAGAAGATAAAAGGCGCGTTCTTTTTGTTTGGCGGGAAGACAGGTTATGGAACAATGAAAATATTCCTTATCGAGTTGCAAGGAAATTAAAGATAAAAACGCCATTTCTCTGGCTTCAAAGAAACAAAATTGTAAGCCTCTTTAGGCAAATTAAAAAAGGCGATAAGGATGTTGAGTTTATTGTTGCCGGTTTAGGAAACACAGAAAATTTCCCTGAGTGGATTTCAGATCTCAGGGTTGAAAAGTTTAATGAAGCAAATGAACGCAAGCTATGCAATATATATACACAAACCGATGTGGTTATTGGAGTCCATGGTTCAAATATGCTGCTTCCATCTGGGCATGCGAATATGACTATTGATATTATGCCAATGGGACGCTGGGGGAATTTAGCACAGGATGTGCTTTATCAGGAAGATGATTGCAGAATGACCTCATATCGTTATAGATATATTCCAATAGAAACATCGGCCAAAACCGTTGCGCATATTGCTATTTCAATGATGGCTGGATTTAAAAATTATCATCAGGTAATGCTAAAAGATTATCAATAAGGTACGAAATTATGAAAAAAATCCTAATCACCGGCGGGGCCGGTTTCCTCGGCGCCCATCTCTGTGAAAGACTGCTCAACCTTGGCAATGAAGTAATCTGCGTTGATAACTTCTATACCGGGGCTAAACAAAACATCGTTCATCTCCTGGATAATCCATATTTTGAGGTTATCCGGCACGATGTGACTTTTCCTCTCTATGTTGAAGTGGATGAGATTTATAATCTGGCATGCCCTGCAAGCCCGATTCACTATCAGCATGATCCTGTGCAAACTACCAAAACAAGCGTGCATGGCGCTATCAATATGCTGGGATTGGCAAAACGCACTAAAGCGAAGGTTTTATAGGACCGGTAAATATGGGCAATCCTGATGAATTCACCATCCTGGAACTGGCGGAAAAAGTGATTGATATTATTGGCAGCCGATCAAAAATTATCCACAAACCCCTACCCAGCGATGATCCAAAACAGAGGAAACCTGATATCACCCTGGCAAAAGAGGAGCTGGACTGGGAGCCGAAGATCAAACTGGAAGATGGGCTGATAAAGACTATTGGGTATTTTGAGGGGTTGTTGAGTTCTGAATTGAATTCTAAATAGAGGTCGATGTGCAAAAAATAATTACAAAAACATTTACTCCACCGCATCCGCTGAAAACAGCGGTGTTGTTCATGGTCTTTAATCGTCCTGATACTACAAAACAGGTGTTTGAGGCAATACGTTTGGCCAAGCCACCGCGACTTTATATTGCCGCCGATGGACCGCGAGCTGATAAACACGGCGAGGCTGAAAAAGTGGAACAGACGCGCTTGATTGCGACACAGGTTGACTGGGATTGCGAGGTCAAAACCCTTTTCAGAGATAAAAATCTGGGATGCCGGGTGGGTGTGAGTTCAGCCATTGACTGGTTTTTTGAGAATGAAGAAGAAGGTATTATCCTCGAAGATGACTGTCTGCCATGTCAGAGTTTTTTTTGGTTTTGTGAGGAGTTGCTGGATCGGTATCGGGGAGATGTGCGGATTATGGCTGTTTCCGGGGACAATTTTCAAAAGGCCCCCGCCCGCAATGAATTCAGCTATTATTTTTCAAGATTTAACCATTGCTGGGGTTGGGCAAGCTGGCGGAGGGCATGGTTACATTATGAAAAAGATATGCAATCGTGGCCGTATATCCTTGATAATGGCTATATGCAAGACATTCTGTTAGATAAAGCAGCAACTAAATATTGGAGCAAAATGTTTGAAACCGCATATAGAAATGAGATTGATAGCTGGGCATACAGATGGACATTTTCATGCTGGGTGCAAAATGGTTTGACCGTATTGCCCAATGTTAATCTGGTTTCAAATATTGGGTTTGATGAAGATGCAACACATACAACAGGCAAGGACAATGCTAACTCCAAAATACCAGTCTTCAACTTGTTGTTTCCCCTAAAACATCCAAAATGGATGATAAGAGATGACAGGGCTGATCACTACACACGAAAGAAAATTTATAGTCAACCAAATATTCTTTACCGCATAATTAAAAAACTTTACCGTTTAATATTTAAATAAATTGAGCAATACTCTTGAAAATCTATAGAATTTAAGAAGTTATAAAAATAAAGCAGAGGAAAAATGAAAAGTTTTTTAAAAATAGTGTCAGACAAGATTAAAAAATATTTTTATTCAGAAATAAAAAGAGATAATGAAATTGAAAAATTATTGTTAGCAAAGATACTAATAGAAAAAAACAACAATAAAAAAAATATAAATAGTCTTACTGAAATTGAATTTAAAGTGTTTTCGCAGTTTGGTGAAGATGGAATAATACAATATTTAATAAATATTATTCCTATCAAGAATAAAGTATTTATAGAATTCGGTGTCCAAGATTATCAAGAATCTAATACACGATTTCTTCTAATGAATAATAATTGGGAGGGGTTAATTATTGATTCTAATAAAAGACATATTGAATTTATTAAGAATGATGAAATTTATTGGAAATATAATATTAAAGCAGTTTGTGAGTTTATAACAAGAGAAAATATGAATGATATATTTCGTTTGAATGGTTTTGAAGGTGATATAGGACTATTAAGTATAGATATTGATGGAAATGATTATTGGGTTTGGGATGCCATTACAATTATAAGCCCTAGAATAGTTATTTGTGAATATAATAGTGTTTTTGGATATCGACACGCAGTAACCATACCTTATGTCGCTGATTTTAATAGAACTAAAGCTCATTATTCCAATTTATATTTTGGTGCTTCTTTACCCGCCTTATGTTTCCTCGCGCGCAAAAAGGGTTATATCTTTGTTGGAAGTAATAGCACTGGAAGTAACGCTTTTTTTGTAAGAAAAGATTTAGCAAATAGTATAATAAACGTAGTTCCTGAAAAAGGTTATGTGTGCAGTAAGTTTAGAGAATCAAGAGATAGTACAGGACAATTGACTTATATTTCTGGAGAGAACAGAAGTCAATTAATCGAAGATTTGGAAGTTTATGATGTAATAACAGGATATAAAAGGAAAATAAAAGAATTTGCGTAGTGAAGTTTAACGATGAAGATTATATGCAAAGTTGACCAGTGCGAAATTCCAGATATAATCTTTATCGTTGTACGATATCCCAATGAAATTACTTTGCCCCCTTACAATTCAGGTTAGATGGTGTGTGATATGAGTGAAAATTCATTTAGGCAAAACATGTATGGTATATGTCATTATTTGTGGTAACTTAAATGGCAGGGGTTTAAAGATTGAATAAGATAACATCAATATTATCAAATGGTTATAATTTTTTCATTAAGAGAACTCATCCTCTTGAGGATTTTATAGATTCACCAGATTATTTTAGAATTTATAGATATTTTTCTAAAGAAAGAAGGATGCATAGATTTCCTGGAGGGTGGATTTATAAAGGGAGAAAATATCCCGATTATTTATTTGTGGGAGGAGCATCATTTGCGATATTTGAAAAAGCAAAACGTTATCTACAAGGTAATGGTGTTGATATAGGCGCTGGTTACTGGAAATTTCCGGGTTCAATGCCAATAGATTCTCAAAGAGGGGAAGGATTAAATAATTGCATTGATGATTTTAAAGAAAATTCACTCGATTATTTATTTTCATCACATTGTCTTGAACATATAAGTGATTGGGAAAAAGAATTAAATAAATGGATATCCAAACTAAAAGATAATGGAAGATTATTTCTTTATTTACCTCATCCTGATTGTGAAATATGGCATCCAAATGCTCCTGGAATTGGAAGTGGACACAAATGGATTCCAGAACCAGAAATAGTAAAAGATTATTTAACAGATAATAGCATGAATATTGTTTATTTTGATGATGGCCCAGATGCAATGATGAGTTTTTCAATTTGTGCAGAAAAACGCACAGCAAAATAGCTTTTTAAAGATACGAAAGAGAGTTGTCACGATATCCTATCTTTGGGTTAATTAAAAAAAGAATGGTAAGTAGAGCTTGTATGATTGCAAGGTGTTAAGAAAAGATATGTTTGATGTTGATAGGTAAAAATTCAAATCAGTGTCCATCCAGGAAATAAATTTTCAAAAAATGGAAACAAACTAAGACACAAAACGTAGTTGCCTGATGAAAATTCAATTTTTAAAAAAAGCAATAACCGATATCAAAAATTTTTCACTTTTTATAACATCTGATACTTTATCCAGAATTAAAAAAACAAATGTCAAAAAAAATACGATTCTCCTCATACGTGTAGATGCAATCGGCGACTTTGTCCTTTGGACAACTGCTGCCAAAGAATTTCGCAGGTTATACCCGACTGATAAATACAAAATAACTCTTCTTGCAAATAAAACATGGGCAGATCTTGCAAAATCAATATCTTATTGGGACGACATCTGGATTTTGGATCGGGAGCGGTTTACGCGTGATCCTGTTCATCGTTTTACTATGTTAAGAGAAGTTCGCAATGCAGGTTTTGAGATTGTAATACAGCCCACATTTTCTCGTGAGTTTTTTATAGGAGATGCAATTGTCAGAGCGAGTGGTGCAAAGGTAAGAATTGGTTCCATTGGCGATTGTTCTAACATTGAACCTTACCAGAAGCGTATAAGTGATCAATGGTATACCTTACTGGTCCCAGCATCTAAATCCTCCTTGATGGAATTGAAACGCAATGCAGAGTTTATGCGTGGTTTGGGTCTGCATGATTTCAAAGCAGATCTTCCAGAATTGTTTCCTGGTGGCATGGATTGTCCTTCAATACCTAAAAACTATTATGTAATCTTTCCTGGCGCAATGTTAGGGAAAAGAATGTGGCCAGTTGAAAGATTTGCCCTGTTGGCGAGTGAAATTTACAAGAAAACAGGCTTGGCAGGAATTGTATGCGGTGGTTTGGGGGAAGAGAAAATTGGTCAAAGACTTGTAGCGATTTGCAACGTTCCATTAATAAACTTGGTCGGAGAAACAACTCTTAAGCAGCTGGCTGCCATAATAAAAGACGCGCATTTTTTGGTAGGAAATGAGACTAGTGCCGTGCATATAGCAGTTGCCGTTAGTGTTCCGAGTGTTTGCATACTTGGAGGTGGAAAATTTGGGCGCTTTATGCCTTATGACATAGAAGTGAGTACAAATCGTTCCTTACCAAGAGCCGCGATGCACCAAATGGATTGCTTTGGATGCAACTGGAAATGTATATATCCGCATCGAAAAAATGAAACCGCGCCCTGTATATCTGAAATCAAAGTAGAAGATGTATTGAAAGAAATTGAAGATATTTTAAAACTGAGAAAGAATTAAGGGTGGCGTAATTCTTAAATTCAAAGTCATTATGATTTATGGCTTATTCCGAATCCATTGACTTCTTTATCAGGCAAAACAGTATATTGAATCTATCAATGAGGGTTGATTTCAGTGAGTCAAGACTACAAGATGGCAGAGAGTAACCCACTTATTACCATCATCGTCGCAGTACTCAATAGTAAAGAGTCTTTGGAACGATGCATTGAAAGCGTAAACAACCAGACCTATCCCCACAGGGAATTGATTATAATCGATGGTGGTTCCACAGATGGCACTGTTGAAATTCTCAAGAATAACGATGATAACATTGCCTATTGGGAATCTTCACCCGATCGTGGTATTTATCATGCATTCAATAAAGCAATAAAGCATGCGGGGGGTGAATGGATATATTTTCTTGGAAGCGACGATTTCTTGTGGACTTCTGACGTATTGGAAAAAGTCGCTCAGAATATCAGAGCAATTCGTAATTCTGTCAGGCTCGTTTACGGGAGAGTAAATCATCTAAGACCGGATAATCGCATTATCAAAACGGCAGGTGCTGAGTGGGATAAAAATAAAATCGATTTTTCAAGGATGCCGATTGATCACCAGGCGCTCTTTCATCACATTACAATATTTGAAGACTATGGTCTGTATGATGAGAAGTACAAAATAATATCCGATTATGAATTTCAGATGAGGATTTTTGCACAACATGGAGAAACGGGTCGGTTCATACCTGTAACAATAGCCGGGCACAGATATGGAGGGCTCAGTACCTATCGAAGGAATAGATTAAAAATATTGAGAGAGGCGGAACTTATCAGAAAGGCCTATGGAATTAAAGTTGCTTTACCTAAAAAGATATACAAACATATGGGTGCACTGTTTTGGGTGATTCTGTCCTATGCAGTGGGGGAAAATGCGACACAAAAACTCGAAGATGAGTTGTTGTTAAGGATAGATCAGTTTTCAAAAGAGTGATAAATCAGAGGTCTTACCATTATGAATATCGGCTTTGTATCCGATGCAATATCAGAAGGGATGGTGGGTGTCGGGCGTTACGCGAAGAACGTTTTTTTGCATCTTGCCCTGATGGGAGAGAACCCCATTCCCGTTGACTGGCGATACGATGAATCCTTTCTCTCGATTATGGGAGAGCATGTCGCCACTCCTGTTGTCATATCCAACCCGTGGCCGGCGACAAAGAACCTTTTGTGGCATTTCTTTCTCCTCGAAAAGCTGAAAAAAAGGGCGGATTCCCTCGATATCGTTTTCGATCCGTCTCAGTTTCTTCATCCTATTGGCAATCTGAAGATTCCCCTTGTGTATGTGGTTCATGATGTCAGCTTTATAAATTATCCTGAGTGCCATAGAAGGGGAAAGAAAACACTTTTTCGGCTTTTTTTCAAAGATACATTGCAAAAGGCGGATTGCATTGTGTGTGTTTCTAACTATACCAGAAATGAACTTTTGAAATACTTTCCTGTAAATCACGATAAGATATCTGTGATCTATGAGGCGGCGGATGAATGTTTTGAGCCGATAAGCAACGAATTAGAATTGGGAAGGATCAGACAAAAATACGGTTTACCAGAAAACTTCCTGTTATATGTGGGGACAATTGAACCTCGAAAAAATCTTGATCAACTGCTACAGGCTTATCATCTCCTTGGAGATCGCATTCCTTTTCCTCTGTACATAGGAGGAAAGGTGGGGTGGCGTTCAGCTTCCCTGTTTAAACTGCACGAGAGTCTGGGCCTGAAAGACAGGGTTAATTTTCTCGGGTATGTGCCGGATGATGATCTTCCCGCGCTATATAACCTCGCAACTGCATTTATCTTTATTTCAAAGGATGAAGGGTTCGGACTGCCGCCTCTTGAAGCTATGCAGTGCGGAACACCGGTGGTAATCAGCAACGCGGGGTCTCTGCCTGAGATCGCCGGTGATGCGGCGTTAATTACCGAACCTGATGACCCATATGCGATTGGAGAGACCCTGGAAAAGATCTGCAAAGATAAAGCGCTGCAAAGTGGGCTTAAGGAAAGGGGATTGAAGAGATCCTCCGATTTCAGTTGGGAGGATACGGCGAAAGAGTTGATACTCCTATTTCAAAAATTGACAGGTAAAACGTAAGCATTATGCATTGTTGGAAGAAGATAAATCAGATCCTGTACACCGCATTCTTTTTTTCCCGATGTTACCCGAATTATATCAGGACAAAACGATTTTACAGGTCAAAAAGGGGTATTGGCAAATCACTTACAGGAAAAGATTCTGAGAAAAAGATACTCTATATTTCCTGGGGACGTATTGGTGATGCGATTTTATCCACATCGGTCCTGAAATATCTCAAACCGGTTTTCAAGGATTCTGAAATCGTAATTATCGGCCGGGGGGAGGTAAAGTCCATTGCCGGGCCATATATTGACCGTTTTATTGAATTTGATTCCGGCAAGTGGGACCGCGATATAAATTACCGGCACGATTTTTTTGAACTGGTTTTTGATTCGTACACCTATATCATCGGAGATATTCATCTGTTTTATGGTGGCGGATTCTATTTTGGCGATCTCATGGAGATCCTTCCGGCTGATAAGAAATTTTATTACCAGGGATATTTTACCGGAAAGGAACTTGTTCCGTTTAAGCACCGCCCGTCAGGCGTGATTGAAATACCGTCCTGTAAGAAAAATTCGGAAGATGTTGGGAGCCTTCATACACTAAATGATAATGTTTTCTACTTTCAGGAAATACTGAGGAACATTTTCGGGAATCAATTTTCGGAGAAGATCATTAAAGACAGGAATCCCCGTCTTGAACCAGGTGGATCGGATAATAATTTTGATTACATAGAAAATGAGTTCAGGATAAAACGGGGGTCATACATTGCCTGCCAACCGGTAAGCAATAATATAAAGAAAGATTATCCGCTGAAAAAGTGGGAAAAAATATTTGCTTCATTTCCGGAGGAAACTTTTGTTATCCTTGGAACCGAAAAGGAATATAAGAAGTTGAAAAAATTAAAAGCGGAGAACATCATAAACCTGTGCGGAAAAACAACCATGAATGATGTCATATCAATTGTATTGAATTCCAGGTTATATGTCGGACTGGATTCCGGACTGACACATATCGCGGTGAATACCGGCAAAAAAACCTTGTGTATTGCCCAGAGCAGCAATTACGGCTTTTTTTTCCCTTATCCTGATTTTGCGCACTGTGATAATTTAAAAGTGATACATGCTAAAGATTATGAAGTTTACATGAATTCATTTATGGTAAGCCCCGCAGAACCGCTTTTTTTGAGCAAACTTCGAGGCAGCAAGGATGTAAGGGAAATTGATTACAAAGCTGTTGTTGATGCAATACATGATTGGTTGTGATTATTGATCCCATGAAAATTCTTTATTTCGGCATCTATTCAAAAGGGAGCGAGTATCCGCGAAACAACAATCTGATTCGTTCTCTGCGCCTCAACGGTGTAGATGTAGTCGAAGCCCATTTCGAACTTGCCGGTTCATTCCAGAGGAGAATGGATATAGTTAAAAATCCTTTGGAGTTCGCACGGTTTTTTCTCGGATTGATCGCAAGCTTTATAGCTTTGACGTGGAAGTTCATGAGGTCTCCCAGTGTGGATGCCGTGATCGTCGGGCATCCCGGTTATTTTCACATACATCTGGCATGGTTTCTGCGCTTTCTCTTCCAGAGGCGAGCCATCCTTGTTTATGATGTCTTTATTCCTCTTTATGAGATGTTGATCGAGGATCGGGAGCTGTTGAAATCGGACGGTCTGTTTGCACGATTGATGCGCCGATTTGAAAGATCATGCTGTCGATATGCTGACTTATGCCTGATCGACACGGAAGATCACTGCCGGTACCTGATAGGGGAGTATGGGTTGTCTCCTGAAAGGGTGGTCAGGATCTTTGTGGGGCCAACTATTGATCGACAATTTGAATTATTCCGAGTCAGCTCTTCCGAAACATTCAGAGTTCTTTTCGTCGGAACCTACATTCCCCTTCATGGTGTTGATGTAATACTGGAGGCCGCCCGATATCTGGCGGGCGATCCGGACATACGTTTTTCTCTGGTGGGTTCGGGGCAGCTTCGAGAGAAGATGGAAAGTATGGCTCGAAAGTGGGGACTTCCCAATGTAGTATTTCAGGATTGGATTCCAACGGAGAATCTTGGTGCATTTATCCGGTCATTCGATTTGTCCCTGGGTATATTTGGGATTACACCCAAGACCGCAAGGGTTATCCCGTCCAAGATTTATGATATCTGCGCTGCAGGAGTTCCCTTTATAACGGCTGATACACCGGCCATCAGAGAGGTTTTTCATCATGGGGAAAACGCATATCTGATTCCTGCGGGCAATCCGGAAGCTCTTGCTGAGGCCATTCTGTGCCTGAAAACAGACCAGAACCTTAGAAAGAGTATAGCGGAAGGTGCAAGACAGACAGGGGAGGGCATATTTTCTCTTGAGAGAATAGGATGTGATCTTGTAACAACCATTTTTAGAGGAAAAAAATCTGCTCTGGATTCAAATACCCAAAAGTGAGTGGTCAATGAGACTGCTCAAGCACCATACCAGTTTTCAGTTTTCAATTCTGAAAACGGTTCAAAATCACCAATATCGCGCGTTACTAAAATCAGACCGTTTACACTGGCTATTGCAGCAATCTGACCATTCACAAATGAGGGCATCTTTCCCTGTGATGACAATCTCGCGCGTTCTCCGGCATGCCACGCTGCGGCTCGCTCATCATAAGGAAGAATCAACATGTTTTGCACCACATCACTCAGAAATGATTCAATGATATCACGTTTATGTGACCGGGGAAGACGCTGACAACCGTATTGAAGTTCATGCCAGACAAGCGCTGCCGTTACAATTTCGTGTTGGTGTCTTTCAAGCATGATAAGAACTGATTTATC
>CAZKGS010000052.1:0-12817 GCA_964552105.1 uncultured Syntrophaceae bacterium | reverse complement strand
TTTCTCAGTGGAGATCGACGAGAAACCCATTGAGTCAATTCGTGAACGTATAGAGGAGGCAATACTTAATGGGGGTGGGTCTGTAAGGGAAATAGCTGAAGCTATAGGTTGTGGAAAGTCAACGGTACAACGTATAATGAAGAAAATGGAGGAAAATGGAGGAGGAAAGGATGATTGAGCCTATTTTCATGTTCTGTTTTTTATTTGTCGCAATTAGATATATAAGGGAGGAAAAAAGAGGCATAGATATGTACTATAGGGAAAAGATATGTGTGGGACAATATTGGGACACTTGGGTAAATTACACAAGATATATAACTTTCTGATTATGGGACACTTATGGGACATTAGGTATCTTTCTAAGGGGAAGAAAATGTCCCAAATATATGGGACATTTGTGGGACAATTGGGACACCAGGCAAAGAAAGGAGCGTCCCATCACATACTCTCTCCCCTTTGGGGAGAGTATTGTGGGACACCCCGTTAGCCTCGCTCTTCATCACCTGAAATGCTCTAGTCGCTCTAACAATAGTTTTCTAACTAAAGCTGAAACATTTATACATCGATCTGCAGCAAAATTAATAATTCTTTCTTTTTCTTTAGCTGTAACTCTGATAGTCAATGTACAATTACGAAACTTTTTAATTTTCTTTTCATTTTTATTCATCATATTCCTATTATAACATATTCATACAAAGACTGTCAAGTAAATCATCCTACATAAATACATATGTGAAGGGATATAACTTGACAAGAATGAGGATTCTGTGCTTTAATACAGTCATGTCAAAACTCGAAGAAAAGCGTCGAGAAGCTTATAAACAAAGATGGTACCAAAATTATGGAAAATATAGGAGATACGACACTACTAAAGAAATATTTGTTATTATGCTTGAAGCTCAGGGCGGAAGATGTGCGATTTGTAGGACTATGGATTGGGGTCCCCTCGGCCCATGTATGGATCATAATCACAAAACTCATGTTGTTCGTGGGATTCTCTGTTCTAACTGTAACGCAGGTATTGGTTGTTTTGGGGATAATCCGGAAACAATTCGTGCTGCTATTAAGTATTTGGAAAAGAAATGAATTTGAGTCCGAAACAAAAAAAATTCTGTGCCGAATATCTAAAAGATTTGAATGCTGCACAAGCAACTATAAGAGCTGGATATAGTAAAAATAGAAAGACGGCAAGACTCACAGGTCATAGGATGATAACGAATGATAAGGTTCAAAAAGAAATTCAAAGATTAATGAAGAGACGATCTAAGAGGACTGAAATTACGCAAGATAGGGTACTTCAAGAACTTGCTGCTCTGGGATTTTCAAACATTAAAGACTATATAAACAGAGACTATTCTACTGAAGGATCCATTGTTTTCAAGAATATAGATAAAATCTCAAGAAAAAAGGCAAGTGCGATAGAATCGATAAAAGTGAATACCAAGGATAACAAGATCGAGTTTAAACTTCATAATAAACCTAAATCAGTTGAGATGCTTGGAAGACATCTTGGCATGTTTCTGGACAAGGTTGAGCATAGTGGTAAAGTGGACCACGCCATCTTTGTAATGCCTCGTCCCGGAGATAGGGAAAAATAAAAAAGGAAAAGCGTGTATTTATTAGAGAAATGCCCAGTATGTGGTCGAGGAAGAGTGTCAGTTGGATTGAAGGACACCACCGCGCGGTGTAATTTGTGTGGTGCGATGTTTGGAGTTACTGTGAAGATGGACGCTGAACTGAAAAGAATTGACCCATCCACTAAGGAAGGTTAATGTGTATTATTTTAGTAAAAATTCTGAGAATAACTTATTAGAGTGTCACCTTGATCTATATCACCTTTTTCACAGAGTGATTAAATACCAAGATTGTTTTGTGATTATTGGGTATAGAGGAGAGCAGGAGCAAGACCGGGCATTTCACATGGGTTCTTCCCAACTTAAGTATCCCCAAAGTAAACATAATAAAAAACCATCTCTGGCGGTTGATGTTGTGCCTTGGTTCAAAAGTTTCCCACATATCCGATGGGATGATAAGGAAAAACTTTACTATTTTGGTGGATTTGTTCTGGGCGTTGCGGCTGAAATGGGAATTAATATCCGTTGGGGTGG
This sequence comes from uncultured Syntrophaceae bacterium, assembly GCA_964552105.1. GTDB lineage: Bacteria > Desulfobacterota > Syntrophia > Syntrophales > UBA6807 > CAZGAK01. The sequence continues at coordinate 10,709 of CAZKGS010000052.1, read as the reverse complement.
CGATTGGGATCAAGACGGAGAATTACATGATCAAAAGTTTTTCGATCTTTCACATTTTGAATTAGGAGGAATAGATGGGAATTGAACCAGTCACAACGGGCGGAATAATAGTTTTAGTAATATCCAGTATCGGAAGTTGGTTGAAGATAATAAGAGATACAAAGAAACAAAACGGAAATGGGAGTGATTTGAAGGAAATAAAGGGAACTGTGAAGGATACGGATAAAAAGGTTGATGGGATGAAAACGGATATAGGAATCATAAAGACTGACGTTAGCAACCAGAAGAAGCACTGTACGGAAGTAACAACCGCTTTCGAGAAGCTGATTAGTGAAAATAGAGATAGGATTTTTAATATGACAAAAAGGAAAAGATAAATATATGGAAACCGAAAGTAACGTTGTATACAAAGCGACTCCGCGACAACAGGAGTTCCATGCCGCCCCGGAGATGTACAAACTTTATGGCGGAGCAATGGGTGGGGGTAAGACATGGGCGCTCTGTGCGGAAGCGGTTGCGCTTTCGTGTGACTATCCCGGGAATCGAGGCTATATATGCCGGCATGAGTCCGTTTCGTTTCAAAGAACGACACTCTTGGTGCTTGACAAGATGCTTCGGGACGCAGACCTAGTAGAGCAGCACTACAAATCTTCACCCGTACATTATTTACTTAGGAACGGTTCTCTTATTTATTATGGTGGGTTGGGGGACGATTTACGGGCGATAGACAAACTTAAGTCAATGGAACTTGGATGGTTTGCTATAGATGAAGCATCTGAGACTACGGAGAGTTATTTTTTAATGCTCTGTTCACGTCTCCGGCTGCAGCTTCCCAATATCAGATATTTTGGAATAATGGGAACAAATCCAGACCCCGGCTGGCTCAAGCACCGGTTCATTGATCAGAAATTAGATAATCACAGATTTATTCCCGCGCTACCACGGGACAATCCGGGTTTACCGGAGGATTATGTTAAGCAACTTGAGGCAGTGTTTCCTGAAGATTGGCAAAAACGATTTATTGAAGGTGACTGGGGGGCATTTGAAGGAACAGCCAATGTGTTTCCTTATCAAGCTATATTAAACGCTTTCGAAAAGACGTTAGAGCCAACAGAACCAAAGGAATTGGGTGTGGACGTTGCTCGTTATGGGGACAATGAGACCGTAATATCATTAAGGCAGGGGGGTAAAATCGATTTGTTGGACATTATCCCGAAATCGGATCTAATGTATGTTGCGGGAAAAATAGTTATACGAAAAAATGAGCACAATCCATCAAAGCTTAAGGTCGACGCAGACGGGATGGGTGCGGGTGTCGTGGATAGACTGCGGGAGCTAAAGGTTGATGTTATAGAAATTCATGGGGGTTTTAAACCCGAAAATGAGGAGAAGTATTCCAATTTAAAAACTGAGATATATTGGGGATTTAGAGAGCGTTTATTGGCTGGAACTGTTGACTTACCGGATGATTTAAAACTTAAAGCACAACTCACGTCTATCGAATATAAAATCAGATCGACTGGCCAGCTTGAAATCGTGTCCAAGGAAGATATGAGAAAGAAGAACGTTGAAAGCCCGGACAGGGCAGAAGCGGTTATTTATTCTTTTGCCGATCTTGAGCCTGCTGAGGCATTTTGGGGGCCGGATTGGAGATAAGAAAGATGGGTATATTTAAATTCTTCAAAAACGAAGCCCGTGTTCAGAAGATGAAATACAAACTTGCAAGTCAGAAAGGAAATGTAATCCAACTCAGTAACGAAGTCCAGAAGCTCCAACATCTAGTTCGAGAAAGCTTTAAACTTGAAGAGGCAAAAACTATCTATTACAAAGGTAATGAATATACGACTTATGCGGCGGCTGTGGAGGCAATAGCAGATAAATATAATGGGACGGCTAAATGGGGAGTATTACAGACCGGAAGTATTATTGATCTTAGGGCTGCGTTTATTCTAAACGAGGGGATAAAGATCGTAAAGAAAGAGGATGACGCGGATGTTGAATTGGAATGGGCCGAAAAATTCCTGGAATACAATGATCTTGATAAAGAGGTGGCCCAGGAATTTGCGAAAGAGGCAGAGATCGAGGGCAAGATCGCTCTCAAGCTCGCTATTGAAAAGGTCAAAGTTAAAGATGAGAAGGGTAATGAAAAGGATGATTATCAAATATCGGCTCGATATGTGAGTTGGACGGATAAGGAGTATACTATAAAGACTGACCCACAGGATTATCTAAAATATATAGAGATGACATGGCAGCCAAAAGATAAAGATAAACCCGAGATACTGAAAGCACATGAATTTGTTTATAAAAAATTTGGAGGACGGATAAATAAGCCGAATGAGGCTGCGCCCAAAATAATGAAATGCCTTACGCAGATTGACAATCTTGATAAAGCACTACGCGATTGGCGGGAGATAGATCGCGTATTTTCAGCTCCTATCTTGGGGGTGGAGTGTAGTACAAAAGATGCTGTAAAAGTAACAAGAGAGGCTTTAGAGGATAAAAATTGGAAGGTAAAGAAAATTTTTGTTTCAATTGCCAAACTCTATTACGCACAATTCGATATTAAGGGCGTTGAATCCATTGAGAAAGAGATAACGACTTTAATAGAATTAATAAGTGGGACAACAGGTGTCCCGGTCCATTTCCTGGGATTTACTAATATATTAAAGCAGGTAGCTACGGCAAAAAATCTTATGGAATTGATAACGGCCGCCACCAATAAGGAAAGGTTGACATGGGTCGGAGCCTATGAGGAGCTTATTAGAAAGGCTATGGTCATGTATAATTTAAAAGTTAATTCCCAGATGAGTAAAGGGAGGCAATTGGATCCTGATAAGATAGGAGTTGAAATTCCGATCGTGACCAAAGATCATTGGGAAAATCTTGAAAAAATTTATCTTCCTGCAGCTATAGCAGGCAAGATAACGGATGAGGCATTCCAGGAACAAATTCCGGGCTTCGATTTAGAGTCAGAAAAGAAGAGGCGTGAAGATAATGAAACGAAGAAAAATGGGGAAATAATGAAGGAAAATGAAGATTTAAAAAATGCTTTGGAAGACAAAGAATTATTTGGAGGTAAAAATGCCCAGTAGAAATTCCCATTCTTGCGATATAAATACAAGTCTTAGGGTCGTGGGATCACAGCGCCGCAGCCATGCTGGAAAGCCTTATACGGTCCGGATCGGAATCCCTAAAGGCGGCGGCGGATCAAAGGAATATAGTTATTCCTATCCAAAAGAAATATGGACGGCCGCGAAGGCGAGAAAGCATTGTTCTGATCATGGTGGTCGATTTGAGGCCGCCTTGAAGGAGTAAGAGATGATAACTACAAGGGATATAAAGGTTGATCTTAGTAGAGAGCGAAAGCTACTTAATCAAAAGACGACAAAGGGAATTGATGTATATGTTAAAAGGGGGACCCCCAAACCTTCGAAGATAGTCGTATCGACCCACAATATTGAGGATGTTGCAGATATAGCGGAGAAGAAAAGGCGGGATGAGATTATGGTCCAGAAAAAAACTGCCGAGGAAGACCAGAAAAAACTTGCTATGAAAGAAAAAATGGCGAAAGTCCAGGCGGCCAAAGGAAAGAAAAAATGAATGATATAAATAAACCTTTTTTTAAAGACCCGGCTGAACCTAAAGAGGATGATCTCTTAACTTGGTTGTTGATATTTTATTGTGCCTGGGAGAGAGAATTTCATGCCGCATTAGGAAATATTGATTTCCTTATATCTGATGAAAATGTTAAAAATAAATTAATAGAGAAAAAATCAATCGCTGAAAAGGCAAGGGATCAAATTAGGGATACTATTACAAAAACAGGATATGTTCGTTATGCTGGCGAGGGAGAACCAAAGATAGAGTTTCATGATTTCGAGGAGAACAAAAAATGAAACGATATAAACGTTGGCTCATGAAACGGCGGATTAATAGGGCAGTTATGCTTCTTATAAAGGTCGATGAATCGATGAAATCCATGAACATGCCGCGATATCTTAGAAAACGGATTTGGAGAGATTTTATCCGTTCTCCAATGCGAAGAATGGACATCATTAATGTCTTAAAAGGGGACATACCGTGAAATTTAAAGCAATTTTTTTACATATGGCAGCCTCCGAAATCAAGGCTATGATCCCACCTTATTATTTTGATGAAATAAAGCGTCGGGACCCCAAGCCGCTATTTAAGGCCTTCGTCGTGGGTCAGGAGGGTAAAGCAGAGGCCACATGGGTTGGGGTGGGCGCAGTCGTAAAAACTTGGTTTGCAGATGCCATAAGCAAGTTGACAAGGAAAATTTGGCCGGGCCTGAAATTATTTTTTAATCATGCTGAAACGAACGAAACTGAGGGGCGCCAGGAGATTGGAGAAGTTGCAGGATCCATGTCCAAAACTATCGATGGTAAATATAGCGCAGTTATAGCAGCGTATATCCATCCGGAGTTTAGGCATTTGCCCTTGGACGTGGCGTCAATAGAGGCTGAGATAGGTATAAACGATATTGACGACAATATCAGAGCCGTTAATGTTGAGGATATTACAGCGATTGCCCTAGGCAATTCAGCGATCAATAAGCCGGGCTTCCCGGGAGCGACCCTCCTGGGCGAGCTTCAGGCTTTTGCTAATGGTCAAAAAAAGAAAGGAGATGAAAAAATGACTCTTGCAGAAATAAAGGAATTTATTAAGGCTGAGGGAATTGATCCCTCTGAGGTTTTTGGACGGGATGAGTTAATTGACGATCCTATCATTAAAGGTTATGTAAAAGCAGAAGTACAAGAGGCGACAACCGGAGAATATGTTCATAGAAAAAGGACAGATACAAAATTCGATGAAGAAAAAAAGAAATGGGAAGAAGAGAAAAAGACAATGCAGGATGAGAACAAAACCCTTAAGGCCGAGGGCGCAAAGATTAAGGCCACAGACCTTTTCAGTAAAAAATCCAAAGAACGGAAGCTAGATGAGAAGCAGATAAAGTTTATCGACATGAAGAAAAGTAGTTTTGTTCCTGAGGACTTGGAGAATGTAGATAAAGAAGTTGACAAGTTCATGGATACGGTGTTGGAGGATTACAAAAAGACGGCTTCCGAGATATTTGGAATAAAAGAGGAAGAAAAGACTGGCTTGACTCCTGGGGGTGAACCTGGGGAGGAAGGTGCAGAAAACGTTGACTTGCTTCCAGTGTAAGTTAAGCGGAAAATAGGCCAACGGACGGCCTGGTTAACCGTCTGGATGGAAAAAATCCAATAAAAACCGAGGCTGAAAATGCAAAGATTTAGAACAGCAACCCCGATGGGGGACTGGCGAAGTTTTAAATTCACGATGACAGAAGACGGACCGTGGACAGAGGGAAAAATCTACAAAGTTCAAGACACAGTAGGCCTTCTTTTACTCGACATTCAATATACAGCAGCAGGTTGTAAGAAAGCAAAGACAATTGTTAAAGGCGATGAAGGAGTTCTCGTTTACCATATTGAGAAAGTTATTGTTGATAAATTGGCTGAAACCGGATTGGCTTGTCTACCTGGTGACGATATGTTTTGGGATACAGCGGTTCCAGGTAGTGGAGTATCACCTACTAATGGTGGTGCAGGTTGGGAGAAGATAGGAATTTGTGTCCGAGCAGCAGCAGAACTTGATACTGAAGTTATGATCGACCTGAAGGGCGACAGAGCCGAAACAAGGGAATAGGAGGATGAAATGAGAGGAGAATTAATAAGAGATTGGACGAAATTTGATCTGGATAACCAGAAACATAGAGCGGCTCTGGTTAGAAATCTGCAATTCTTTTTTGCCATACCCGACAAATTTACTCCCAAACAATTCGATGCGGATGATCCCAGGCTGAAGGGCGAGGACAAGAAGGTTGCGGAGCTTTTCAAAGCAAAAAGGGAGGCTCACGTAAAAGCAAGAATGCAGTATTTTGCGAATCTTAATGATTTCCCGGCTACGGCCAAGGATGTCATCGAGAAATTCCATGAGATCCCACTTTATGACAACGGATTCGAGTCGATATTCGATGTTAAGGACTATGCCGGATCCAGGAAAGATGGATTTTCCATGTCGACCGTTCAAAGCGGGCTGACTTTCCGGAAGATGATGACTGGTGAAAAACTTGATGTCTTCCAGATGTCAGGCGACAAGGAATATGTCTATTTCGACTATTACGGCGGAGCCCTAGGGTGGCATCGATCTCTATTCGAAAATCAGGACTATTGGACGATTGAGGACAATGCACTTGAATTTAGAAATGAAGCATATCGAATCAGAGCGGCCACATTCTATGCATTAATTGAGGCAGCAGCGAATGCTCTTGTTCCCGTAGTATGGCAACCACATCCTGATGGTGTGGCGGCTGGAGTGAGAGGGTACCTAGCAGGACGCGACGCGGCAACGATGAACCTGGCGGCACAGAACATTCTTATAGCATGTCAAAATAAAGGATACGGAATCTCACCGCAGAACGTAGCTTTTATTATATTGGCTTTTTTACAGCTCCGGGGACGTATCAAGCAGGCTCTTCAAATAAGCTATGATGTCACATCACCTGCCAAAGTCATTGATTACAATTTCCAAGTGGTTATTACTTCCATGTTAACACAGACGACACGATATAAAGTCATCTTGCCCAAAAAGAAACTCAAAGCTGGATACCGAATGGAGATGCGGCAGTTCACCGATTTCGATATCCTTTCCTACACCGATACGGTAGCGGCATGGATGGCATTTGGTGGGGCAGTTGGCGATTCTGATCAGATTCAGGAGTGCGCAACAGCTTAATTTGAAGTTCAATTGTTGATTTTAATATGGGGGCCAGGAGCAAGCACTTGGCCTCCTTTTTCCAAAACAAAGGAGAAAGATGTTTATAACGACCAGAAATAAAAAAGTAGCTGAAATTGTTGAGATGTCAGAAACTATAAAGAAAAGAAGAGCTATTGCTCAGAGGGCAGCAGCTAAATCTGAAGTAGAAAAAAGTTGGGATTATATTAAGAAATCTGGGCAAATAAAATCCAGGGATTTTGAATGTAAAGAATACTCAACTCATCAAAAATTGATTGATGAATTTAAAGATAAAATATTGCTTAAAAGCCGGTGTTTTATAATTGGGGGCGGTCCAAGCCTAAAAGGATTCGACTTCTCAAAACTTTCAAATGAGTTTACTATCGCTATAAACAGGGCTCATGAGTTTATCAAGGATCCTTCCATTATGTTTTTTGTGGATGAAGAGGGATTCTATGATGAGCTTATGGAAGGCAGTTTTGGAGGAGAGGCTCGTAGAAAATTCCTTAAGAGCAGGTCTCTAAAGGTTACCCTTAATATTTCAGGTCGCAATTATGAAAACAATATTTATTCAGTTCCTATTTCAGAAAAGCCAGAAATGACATTTGACCTAAAAGAAGGTCTTTATGATGGGGGAAACTCTGGGTATGCAGCTTTGAACCTCGCCGTTTGTATGGGAGTAGAGACTATTTATCTTCTGGGATATGACATGAGAGGGGACGGTAAGGGAAAGCAGGCGTGGTTTCATAGTGGGTATAAAAAAATAGGGAGAGAGAGCAATTATGAAGATTGGATCAAGGATTTTGAAAAAGTAGCTCCTGTTTTAAAAAATAAAGGAATAAAAGTCATAAACCTTAATTCTGAAAGTAAATTGAAATGTTTTGAATTCGGGAGTATTGATGGTATTAAGGATATGGGAAGCGCGAAAGACCTTTATCTTTTGGGCCCCAACGGATTCGGAGATAATTTTTATTTGAGATGTCTGATAAAATATCTGATAAGAAAATATAGAACAATATACATTAGAACTGCACTTCCAGAAGCCTATTGGGACATTCCTAATCTGAAATTTGTTTACAGTGATCGCATGGATTTAAGGACACAATTGAAACATTGTAGAAAATACCATGAAGACACGTGGTCAAAAGTACCTCTGGGGACAAAGGAATTGCAATGGTCGGCTTGTCTCCCACTTTACAGACAGCGTTCTTTTCAAAAGCATTTAACAGAGGAAAGAAGCGTAACAAAATTCATCCAGGAGGAGAACAATATAAAAGATTTCGATTTCTCTTTTCCTTTAAAAGATGAATGGATCATCAGCGCAAAGAAATTGATTGAATCTCTGGATAATAAAGGAAAGAAAATCTGTATTATAAGGCCTCCAACTGTTCGAAAAGAATGGCCGGCGTATTCAAGAAATCCTAAAATAGAACATATACAGCTTTTAATTGATAGATATAAAAAGGAATATTATTTCGTATCAATAGCTGATATCGAAAAAGATGAGGAGTGGCTTGATGGAAATCTAAACGACATCGATAAAAAGTTTCATCATGGAGAGATTCCGATAACAACAATATTTGGTCTGATTAAACTTTCAGATATGATGATTACATATCCGGGATTTTTTGCTTTGATTGCGATAGTCGTTAGATCAAAATGCTTTTGTATATTTGGGGGGCTTCAAAAACCCGATCATCTTTTTAATGAGAACATGGGACTGGAAAATTTCGAATACATAGCTCCTGAGCCATTTTGTAATTGCTATGACATGGCCCACAAGTGTAATAAGGAAATACCCGAAGAGAAGATAATAAAAAAATTTGAGGATCTCAAGGATAGAAAAAGAACATTAAAAAAGGTTTCAGTTGGAATGCCCGCAGGAATAGCTGACATGCATTGGATCATGACTAAGATGGAATCGTTCAAAGAGAAAAATTGTATTGAAAAACTCGAGGCAGTGATTTATCCGGATTACGGTCATACAGACAGTCCGGCCTTTCTCAAGTTGATACCATTTATCGATTCTGTCAGATTTAGAGAAGATCCATATCAATTCACTTTCTCGATCGTTGGTATGAGTGGAAATCCACTTTATAAAAATAAACAAGGAGTGGATTATCTTATGGAATTTAACTCTAGATTGGAGGAAGGGATCAGGCTGGAGAACATTCTCCCTGAATATAAAACAAATCTCTATTATCACATAGAATATCCTCCTGAATCAAAGAAATTTGCCAATCGAATAAAGAAAGAGGCAGGGGGCAAATTATATCTCATTTACACCTCTTCGATTGGGACGAATAATAACTGGGCAAGGGGGATGTGGTGCCCGGAAGATTGGATAGAATTAATAAATAAAATATTCGAGACTACCGGGTGCAATCCCGTTTTAATAGGAAAAGATTGGGACATAGATTATATGGAAAACCTCATAAAGTTGGATAGTGAAAAAAGGATTTATAATCTTGTCGCAAAGACAGATATGAAACAAGTGCTTGCCTTAATCAGGGAGGCTGATGTAATGGTGGGTTTTCTTTCGGGCCTAACAATTGTGGCGGCATATTTTAAAACTCCCGTTGCGGTATTTTGGCCAATAAAAGGGATTACACCGAGCGGTAAATTTATAAAGGAATTTCAGACTTCTTGTGTGCCCCTCGAATCATATGAATCAGGGAGATACATGCCATTTATTTATGGTGATAGAAAGACAAATCCCGACAATATATTTCTATCGATTAAGGAGTTTTTATGAAAACTAGATTCTGGACAGCACTTCAGGATCCTCTCTACCAAGCCATATTAGTGGAAAATGGAAAAATAATCAGAAGAATTCCCTCGAACTCCCCAAGAACCATCACCCGGAGAGTGGGCAGTGTTGGGGAATACAAAAACACTTTGGTATTACTAAAGCAATCATCCTTTGAACAATGGGATCGAGAAGGCAAAGAATTTTTGACAGGGTTTCATAGTAAACACATATATGGTCCACACCGGATAGTTCAGTATGAAGATGATTTGTTAATTTGTTCTGCTGGGTTGGACCTTTTTTTCATTATGGATCTTGAGGGAAACATTAAATGGGAATGGTGGGCATATAAATATGGTGCTGGAGGCAGACCAAACTTTTTCTTTGAAAATGATTGGGTAATTAAACAAGTAACAAACGATTTAAATAAAATCCCTATCGACATTAGAGCGCACTTTAATTCTATTTGGTTAAATGATGGAAAATTCTTGACAAGTGCTATAGAAAGGCAACGAATTATCGAAATTACAATTAATAAACCGGGTTTTAAACATATAGCTTTTACAGAGAATGGAGTTCACTCCCCAATTTACAATAATGGAGTTCTTATATATTGTACAAACTACGGTTTAATGGTGGGGGATCATAAGGTATTAACTCAATTTAAATGGGTGAAATTTGTCCAGAAAATTGAAACTGGATTTGTGTTTACCCATGAGGAGGGAGTAGTTTTTGTTGATGAGGACTGGAAGATCATGAAAGAAATACCGTTACCGAGGCCATTTCAAATTGCGTTCCTGGAGACACATAGGTGATTTTAATGGATAAAATGATCGAGAATTATATGAAAAAGAATTTGATTTGGTTGCCCGAATTGGAAATCGGGTATTTTCCTGTCTACTACAATCCCAGTACTCCGTACAATGACGAATATTTTGATAAATATGTTCGTTATGAGAGTAACAAAATATGTAAACGTCTCAATGAATTTAGAGTTGATCTCGTCAATAAATATACAAAAGGTTTGATTTTGGATATAGGAATAGGATGTGGTACTTTTATTAAGTGGAGGGGGAATTGTCTGGGCTACGATATCTGTGAAAAGGCTGTGAGATTGCTTAAAAAAGAAGGATTGTTTTATAACCCCTACCATCACGCAAATTTTGACGCAAGGGGAATA
>CAZKGS010000051.1:0-12824 GCA_964552105.1 uncultured Syntrophaceae bacterium | reverse complement strand
CTCACTTTTTAAGTTAATTTTGTGGATTACTGCTTTTTTGATTTCGAAATCAAAATCCAGACATCATACTTCGATATGCCTTTTCAGCCATGTCGATGGCAAGCTTCTTAAGTGCTTTTTTCCTATTGGTTTCGGTTCTGCTCGGATCAGTATCTACGATAAAAGCTTCTTTCCCCGTAAAGTTCCTGTTGATCCATATAATTTCATTATTTTTAGTTTCTTTGAGTGCAACCTCAATGGTCATGTTAACACGGTCTTCCCTGGCCACATCAGTTTTACTGTAAGAGAGATGAGAGACACTGGACATGTTTACACTCCCCGTTAAAAAAGCATCTGCCGTTTCCTTGCTGTTGGCCAGATCAAACCTGCTCCCTTTTCTGAACTCATTGATAAAAGCGTTTCTTAGGTAGTTTTCCAGGTTTGCCTCACTGGTGCGGTTGGAAAAATTTTCAACGAAAACCGTCTGAAGACTCTGGTCTATATTTTCCCCTCCCGGAGAAAAATGGTAGCCGCAACCCAGGCAAATTACAGGAATCAATAGCGCTATAATTATTGGCCACTTCTTGCTATTCATATTAACCCCCATTTCCAAGAGGCGGATAAAAAAACATTGTAACATTTCAGTTGCTTAAAAAAGTCTGGCAACTATTCACCTTGATTCGAGACCTTTGCATAACGTCCCCTTTTGCCCAATTTCTGTGTCAGACTCAAATTTTAATCCTCAAATATCCAATATATTCCTGTGGTTAAAATTTTCGCCTTCCTTGGACTTAAACAAAATTGAACATTCTGCAAAGGTCTCGATTCAGCGTCTCATTGTAGGGCCTGTTTCCCGAACGGGCCGATGGGGCATCGGTCCCTACAGAACTCTCAGCCCTTTGCGGCTTTGCCGTATTATTTAACGACAATATTAACCAGTTTTTTGGGGACATAGATCTCTTTGATCACCTTTTTATCCCCTATGAAATTTTGTATCCTCTCATTGTTCAAGGCAAGTTCCTTGATCTTTTCGTCTGCTTCATCGGCACTGACCTGAATCTTGCTCCTTAATTTCCCATTGACCTGGATAGCTATGGTGATTTCCTCTTCCGCCGCGACCGATTCATCATAGGATGGCCATGATATGTCGGAAAGTTTTCCTTTGCCGCCAATCGCTTCCCATAGCTCTTCCGTTATATGAGGAACGATCGGGTTAAGCAGAATGATAATATTTTCAATAGTCTTTCTGACCACCGAGAGACCCTTTGTGTCTTCCTTGTCCGGGCGCTTTACCTGATAGAGCGTATTTACAAGTTCCATAACAGCACTGATAGCCGTATTGAAATGAAATCGTTCTTCTATGTCATTGGTAACCTTTTTTATTGTCTGATGAGTTTTCTTCCTGAGATTTTTCATCTCCCCGTCAAGGTCTGCCTTCCCGTCAAAGGGTTCAATATTCCTGATGTCATCCAGGTAATCCATAACAATGCGCCATACCCTGTTCAGGAACCGGAATGATCCGTCAACTCCCTGGTCACTCCATTCCAAATCCTTTTCAGGCGGTGCGGTAAAAAGACAGAATATCCTGGCCGTATCCGCGCCATATTCTTCGATGAGATAGTCCGGATCAATGACATTTTTCAAGGATTTGGACATCTTTTCTGTTTTTCCGATCTTGACATCGAGGCCACAGTTCACGCATTTCCCATCTTTGACTTCCTCAGGGTATAATAATCCGTGTTCTTTACATTTCATGGTTTCCTTGCAGACCATTCCCTGGGTAAGCAAGTTGGTGAAAGGTTCGTCCAGATTCAGCACACCGAAATCTCTCAGTACCTTGGTATAAAATCTTGAGTATAGCAGGTGAAGAATGGCATGTTCAATACCGCCGATATACTGATCAACGGGCATCCAGTAGTGGACGGCTTCTTTGTCAAGCCCCGGTTTTTTGTCAAAATGGGGTGAACAGAATCGGTCAAAATACCAGGATGATTCGACAAATGTATCCATTGTGTCCGTTTCTCTTTTTGCCGGACCGTTACAGTTGGGGCATGTCGTTTCTGCAAATGATTTGACCCTTGCCAGGGGAGAACCCCCGTCTCCCCTGAGTTCCACATCCAGTGGAAGAACAACGGGAAGATCCGATTCAGGAACTGGTACTGTACCGCATTTTTCGCAGTAAATAATAGGAATGGGTGCCCCCCAGTACCTTTGCCTCGATATTCCCCAGTCTCTCAAGCGATATTCTACTGTTTTTCTTCCCCGATCAATGGATGATAAGAAATCAGCTATATCATCGAGGGCCTTCAAATTTTCCATACCGTTGAATTGACCGGAGTTTATCAGGATTCCTTCATCCACATAGGCCCCGGCCATTGTTTCAGGATCCAGGGGGTTATCCGGATTCTGTATGACAACAATCAGTTCAAGACCATATTTTTTGGCGAATTCAAAGTCACGCTGGTCATGAGTCGGGACGGCCATAACACAGCCGGTTCCGTAATCGGCCAGAACAAAATTGGCCGCGTAAATGGGCATTTTCTCTTCGGTCACAGGGTTCAGACAGTATGCATCCAGGAATATACCCTCCTTTTCGTAGTAATCGGCGGTCCTCATCATTTTATCCTGTTTTTTGATACGCTCAACGAACTCCTTGGCTTCCTGCTCTCTTTCTTTTCCTTTCACCAGTTCCATGACCAGGGGATGTTCAGCCGCAATAAGCATGAAGGTGGCGCCGAATATGGTGTCCTGTCTCGTGGTGAAGACCTTGATAACATCATCGGAATCGGCCATTGGGAAAACAATTTCGCATCCGTAGCTTTTCCCGATCCAGTTCTTCTGCATGGTGAGAACTCTTTCGGGCCAGCCGGGAAGTTTATCGCAGTAATCGAGAAGCTCTTCTACGTAATGGGTAATGCGGAAGAACCATTGTTCAAGATATTGTTCATCGACTTCTGTACCGCATCTCCAGCATAATCCTGCCTCAACCTGTTCGTTTGCCAGAACGGTCTGGCACTTCGAGCACCAGTTGACGGTGGCACCTTTTTTGTATGCTAAATCCTTTTCATACATCCAGAGGAAGAAAAGCTGTTCCCATTTATAATAATCAGCATTGCATGTGGAGAGCTCCCTGTCCCAGTCATAACTGAATCCCATTCTCTTGAGCTGTTTCTTCATGGCATCGATGTTTTCGTTCGTCCATTTTGCCGGAGGAACACCACGATCTATAGCGGCATTTTCCGCCGGCATGCCGAATGAGTCCCACCCTATGGGATGAAGCACATTATGTCCTCTCATCTTCTTGTACCGAGCGACGACATCGCCTATGGTGTAATTTCTTACATGACCCATATGGATCTTTCCCGAGGGGTAGGGAAACATTTCAAGCAGATAATATTTTTCCTTATTCGGGTCTTCCGTTACATGAAAAGTTTTTTTTTCTTCCCAGCTTTTTTGCCACTTATTTTCGATCTCGAAAGGAATGTACTTTCTTTCCATGGCCGCCTCCAATCCGTGAAAGTAGTTGATATCCTTCTATCATAAATCGTGAGACAATTAAAGTACGATTCTGATCTTTTAGGTATTTAATGGTGTGAGTGACGACAATCGTTTTTCTATAAATAAAAGGGTTGCTGCTCAGGTTCATTTTCGCTTGTCTATAACATTTTTTGATAAATCTATGGTTTTCTTCAGGTGTTTCCAAAATTCTCCCTTCGGGGTCAAACAGTTGGAAACGCTTTTCTCGTCGTTGAAGAATATTTATTTGAAAAGGTGCAGCAATGAACGCTCAAACAATTTTTCGTTTGGCAAGAGGCCGTCAAGACTTAAATTTGAATGAGGTTTGGTACAAGAGTCTATACGTCTTAAACCCTTTTCCTGCTATCAATAAAAAATCGGTGGTGACGCATAATCACCACCGACTGTTATATGAACCGAGAGGTTTTTGGGACCAATAAACCCCTCAGATTGATATAGGGGGGCGGTGAGTGGAAAAGGGGCGTCGGCGGATGGAAAGGAGGGGACATAGAGCCACCCGCCGACTTTAGGGAACTTAGATTCAGTGCAGATTTACCCTTATTTTATTGCTCCTTCTGTTCTTTATTTCTCTTTTAAAGATTGAATGATGTAGCGCTCTTGTATTGTCTCCGTATGTCTGTTCATGAAGCCTCAAAGCAAAACGAATATTTGAATAAGTCAGCCATTTGCTCGGAGAATTCGTATTCCTTGTACATGAAAATTCGCTCGCGGGGCACAAACACATTGTCGAAAATACATAATGCTTCATGGTTTTGAAACGCTGAAGCTGCCCTGTCGACAATGCTGTCTCCCGATGTTGTCATGTTATGCGATTCGGGGCCTATAACGAATGTTATCCCTTTCGTGTCACTCGGCAGTGCAAAGGAAAGAGCATATGATTCGTCTCGTTCCGTCATGGTCGTGGTCGGTATAATTATTATTTCGTGAGAATTCAAAGCGCCTATGTCACATTCCTTCGTTCCCCGCAGGATAATACCGTCGTTTATTTCCTCTATGGAATGCAACAAGAGATCGGGATACGATTGCCCATGAGGTGGTAAATATCTGTTTCCCCGCGGGTCAGTCATTGATCCGTGACAGGTCAGATCATTGTCCTGAATATATGCCAGGTAATTGAGGAAACGTACGTAATAATCTGTTCCGTATCTGGCATCAATATCTCCCGTTGTTATTGACAGGGCATTTAGAGTATTCATCCCCAGAGTGCGTTGGAAGTAACTTCCATTATTACCGCTAAACAGCCGATTCAGCATTGAATTTTTCACCAGATCATCTATATTCTGGTTGATGTGATTGAAGCGGTTGATCCTGGATCCGGTAATATGGGATATGGCGATCATGATGTGTTCATACTCCGGCATGAGGGCCATATCATATATTCTGGCTGCTGCATCAATGGATTGGCAAATAACCGGATTATCTCGTACGTTTCCCGCCCTGTTCCCTCGTATATAGACATCTAAAATAAGATCATCCAAACTGTTTCTGTATTGTCCTGAAGTCAGCATGATATTGCAATAAATAATCTCCGGAAAGTATAATGTATCAAAATGTGAATCATGTAATGGGGGGATCAGGCAATGAACCTTTCGCACAGAAAAAAAACATACCAGATTTCGGTTCTCATTAAGATCCTAAATCCCCCCTATTGCGGCGACGTCGATATAGAACCTCCTTTCCTGAGCAAAACTACTAACTATTGTTTTCTGAAATTTACACCGTACTATCAATTAGGGGAATATGGTGTAAATTTCACCTCTCAATCCCTTAATAATGGCGTTTGGGGGAATTGAGGAATAGATCATAGTGTTGTTGCTCTCTCCATTCCCCTTTCCCCGGTCTGAAGGTTTGTAAGGAATAACTCTCCAAAAGGTTGTTTCCGATTCCCCTGTTCCAAAAAAGAGAATCGGTGCTCCGTTGTAATGTATGAATACACTTGAATACATTAATTATGCCAAACGGAGACATTTTGCTTGTAGAAAATAATTATGTATAAATTACATCAAGTTATGGTTATTATTGTCATGGAGATAGACGGGCTATGAGAGAAAAAGACTACTGCCCATGTCGTACTGACGTGGCGATATGGCAAATGTTTCGTTCTTTGTATTACATTTCAAATGGTTACAATATGAACGTCATCATGGCGCACTCTATGTCATTCTGACGTGGTTTGTCTGTCATCAAATAACTTCAGTTTCCTCTGAAGTGTCCGTAATCCTATTCCGAGGATTCTGGCAGCCCTGGTGCGGTTTTGACCCGTTGACTCGAGAACACGGATGATATGCTGTTTTTCAATTTCATCCAGGGTCATCGGGCCATTTTCCCTTCTCTCTTCGGGTCGAGAAAACGATACCACGTCTTGTGCCGAAGAGAGAGTCAGGAATTTCCCTTCTTCGAGGAGGACAGCCTTGGCTATGATGTTTTCCAGTTCCCGAACATTTCCAGAGTATGGATAATTTAACAGGCAGTCAGCCAGATCCGGATCGATCGAATTGATGTCTTTATCGTTTTTTCTGGCATGACGTAGTAAGAAGTGTCGGGCCAACGGGAAAATATCCTTCTTCCGCTCCCTCAGGGGAGGTATGTTGATATGGAACATATTCAGCCGAAAGAACAGATCCTTTCGAAAGCGTCCCTTCTCTAGCTCTTTTTCAATATCCGAGTTGGTAGCCGAAATGATCCTCACATCTACATTTTTCGACTCAGTACTTCCAAGTCTGTATAGTTCCCGTTCCTCTACGACACGAAGCATTTTACTTTGGAGGGTCTGCTCAAGTTCGGTTATCTCATCGAGAAAGAGAGTGCCGCCCTGAGCCGCTTCAAAGAACCCCTTCTTTTCATTAAGCGCACCGGTGTAGGCTCCTTTGACATGTCCGAAGAAATCATCTTCGAAAAGCGTTTTGCTAAAGGATGCCATATTCACTGCCGCAAAGCTGCCATTCGATCGATTACTCAGTTTGTGGATGATTCGGGCCAGCATCTCTTTACCGGTTCCCGATTCACCGGTGAGGACCACGTTATAGTCAGTGGGGGCAGCAATCTCGGCCTGATGAAATACCATTGCCATTGCTTGATCCTCGGCCACCATTCCCTCGAATGCTGAGGGATTTTTCAGATCTGAAAATGATAGTTTTTTCTCGAACAAGGCCAAATTGTTGCGCAGATTGTATCGTTCGAGAGCCCGATTGATGGTTATGATTAATTTTTCACTATTGATTGGTTTCACCAGATAATCAAATGCACCGTATTTCATGGCCTGTACGGCCAATGAGACGTCATCAACGGCTGTCACGATGATGCATTCAATCGTTGGAAATTCTTCCTTTACCTGCCTGAGGATTTCCATACCTCCGATATTGGGCATGATGAGATCAAGCAACAGCAGATGAAAATTATGTGTCTTGACTAAATCCATGACCATTCTGCTGTCGGATACAAGTGCCGGTTCAGGTAACCCCGAACTGGCAATTGTAGCTTTTATGCTCAAAAGGAGACCGGCATCGTCATCGACGACCAATAATCGAGTCTCTTGACCGGGAATAGATTTCATCGCTTTTTCACCACCTGAATTATGTTTCTATGGGAGGGAATGTCAACAAAAAGGTTGTTCCCTTACCCTCGTTGCTTTCAAATGTGATCTTACCTCCGTGGGCCTCAACGATATTATAGGTAATGGAAAGGCCCAGACCGATGCCCCCTTCGGGCTGTTTGTTGGAAACAAAGGGATCAAATATCTTGTCGGAAATAGATGGATCGATACCTTTCCCGTTATCTGATACAGAGATAAACACATGGCGATCTTTTTCCTGAAGTCCCGTGGTAATTTCTATTCTGCCATGAGCATTGTCGATGGCCTGAATAGCATTTACCATGATGTTCATTATGCTTTGCTCTATACTGTTAAGGTCTCCTTCAATCAGAGGAATATTATTCCCGAGGTCTATTTTTAATGCGATACCAGTTGTCCTGAGGCTCATCCGGATGAGCCTGACGGCATTTTCCACGGCATCATTGATCCGTATGGGTCGCCGGTCGACGATACTCGACTGTCTGGTGAAATCTTTCAAATTACCAACCGTTTTGGCCACCCGGTTAGCAGCAAGATCCATGTCGGACAGGAGCTGAGGCAAGTTTTCTCGTAGAAATTCATAGGTTAGACCGCCATATTTCCTTTCCGGTGAGCGTTCTGCCTGTTCCTTTAAATCAGGAAGCACGTCACGCCAGATTTTCTGGAGGAGGGGTATATCAAAAATTATTTTATTGACCGGGTTATTTATCTCATGAGCGACACCGGCTACCAGGGTTCCCATGGTTTCCATTTTCTGGGCATGGCGAAGCTGCGCTTCAAGCTGCTTTTTTTCATCCTCGGCACGTTTCCGTTCGGTAATATCCTGTACGATGCCGACCAATTTCAATGGATTACCATGGATATCACGTTCAACTTCACCCTGGGTGTGATGAATCCTTACCTCGCCGTCTGTCCGTATGATTCTGTGTTCTGATTCGTAGGATTTTATACCGTCAAGAGCAGCCTGAATATTCTGTTGTACATTTTCAAGATCGTCAGGATGTACAGTATTAATATAGGTGTTGAGAGTAACATCAATTTCTTTCGATTCAACGCCAAACAGACGGAACGTTTCGTCTGACCAGAGAACTTCATCGGTGATGACGTTCCATGACCAGCTTCCGATATGTGCCATTTCCTGAGACATTGAGAGGTTCTTCATTGTTTCCTTTAACGCGTGTTCGGCCATCTTCAGGTCCGTGATATCCCGTCCGACCGATTGAAATTCGATGAGATGATTCTGGTCATCGAATATGGCACGATTAGTCCACTGCTGCCACCGTATCTCTCCAGTGCCGCTTATTGCCTGGTGTTCATGTTTCACTTCTTTTATGTTCGAGTCAAGCAAGGTGTTGTGTTCTTCTGCTACCGTTTTTCGATGTTCCTCGGGAATGAGTGGCATGAAACTTGTTCCAATCATATCTTCTTGTTTCTTATTAAAATAACGACAGTATTCCTCATTCACAAAGGTAAGTTTCCAGTCAGATGTGTATCGACAGATCAGTTCTGTTTGCGCTTGCACAACGGCGCGATACTTTTCTTCACTCTCGCGGAGTGCTTTTTCAGCATATTTACGGTCGGTAATATCCTCTCCCTGGGCAAGTGTGGCGAGCACTGTCTGTCCGTCTTCGGCATGTGTGTTATAGGAATTCCATAAAACCGTTCGTATGGTACCATCCTTATGTTGGATAGGGATTTCCACAGCGTCCCAATCCCAAGCTCCCATTGATGCCTTTTTAACTTTTTGAAGGGAATCGGAACGGGTGTCATCGGGGAAGAGAACGTCAATGGGCTGCCCGATTATTTCAGCTTCAGTCCAACCGCTCATCTTTTCAAAAGATCGGTTGACTATTGTTGCCTTTCGTTCGGGATTCCAGACCACGATTGGTGCAGTAGCGGATCGTATCAAATTGTCCAGGTAGTCGGTCGTTTCTTTCAGCTTTTTTGTCTGTTTCTTAACCTCATGTTCCAGGGAATAGGACCACCGGTATGCGGAAATTGAGAGAAACGAGCCGGCGGATATAAGGATGATAAGAACAAAACTGAATCCGTACAGTGCCTCCCGAACCGCACTCTGGATAATTCGATCCACTTCACTGACGGGAGCTGCGACTGACACAGACCATATCTGATCGATGATGCGAGCAGGCGAATACGCTATCAATTTTTCAATCCGACCTGTTTTTCCTCTATGCCAGCCCGAAACATAGCGACCGATACCTTCATTACCTGCTAACACATTTTTCTGGATTCGATTTATGGATTCGAATATAAGTTCAGGACTTTTTTCTACGCGGATTGTGAAAGCATCTTTTCCGACAAACTCTTTTTCATGGTGGGCGACAAAATAACCTTCGTGATTCATCAACCATGCATACCCGGTCTCCCCCGATACGATGGGTGCAATAAATATCCGGGAGATATCATCAAGATCAAATGAGGTAATCAGCGCCCCTTTGAATGTACCTTTGTCCTTTTTTTTCTCATCGGTTAGATAAATCGGAATGGACATTCTGATTCGCCGCTGATCCTGTTCATTGATTATGATTCCGGAAATAGAAACGCCCCTTGCTCGCTTCGTATGTTGAAAGGAGGCGTCATGACTGTAGTTCTGATTTATGAGTTTCTGTCGCCAGATGCTGGAAGGATAAATAAAACGCAAAATGCCATTTTCATCGATATATCGAATCGATGTCCGTGGAAGAAAGCCTTCATACATATGTTTCAAATGTTCGATACCGTCGGGAGTCATGTTCTGAACCGAGGGTAACTTGGTTGCTGAAGAAAGAGAGGTGCTGACCTCTGTGAAATATGTTTCAATACTATTGGCTGTCGATCGGGCCAGAATCAGCTGTTGCTGGTTAAATTGATCAAGTGCGGTAAGCCTGCTTTCATAAAAGGCTCGTCTCCCGAGAAACACGGTTATGGCAACGGCGAGGATAGTAGCGGTTATAATAATCCCCGTCAGCCACCATGAAGGCTTTCTGGAGTCTTTATAAAGATGAAAGCCCTGCATCATTTGTAAAATATGATTGAATCTACTCATGTTGCAACGTATCCATACTATGAATTATGCGGGTTGACTTCATTGTTCCGTTCTTTCAAATAAAATAAGGACCGGTTAGATATTGCTGCTTCCGTTGATCGGTGGAAAGGGAAAAGACTCGTTCATAGATGGGTTCATAATCAATGTTTTCATTGAGTGATGGTCTTTATTACTTTTTATTTTACCTTGTTAAGCAGCCTTTTGGCTATTAAAATATTATACTCTTTTTCATACGGATCACTCGCTATGTATTTTAAAAATTTTCTGTTTACAACACCTATCTTCTCCAATGCCTTGAGGGCGTATTGTCGTACCTGCGGTTTCTCGTCGACCAGCAATTCTTCCAGCGGTGGGACTGCTTCATATATATCGGGCTTGAACTGAGAAAGTTTTCCTAAGGCAGATGCCGCAGATCTCCGGTCGTTGCCATTCAAACTTTTTGTAGTACGGATCAATTCGTAGATCATGCCTGCGTCAGGCATATCCGTAAAGATTTGTTCTTTATAAACGTTTTTGGCACTCTCGGGATGTCGTTTACGGGTGCCCTGTGAATCAGAAATCTTTGTCGTTGTTTTTTTCTTACAGGCTGTTTCCGGAATGGAATCAAAAAATACTCTCACATCATCAATAGTATGAGTAACGGATATGTCCGGCAGCGAGGCAAGTATTGTTTTCCCGTATGAGCTTTTCACCACACGTGTGTCGAGTATGGCAACCACACCATATTCGTTGCGCCCTCTAATGAGCCGCCCAAAACCCTGCCTCAATGACAGAATGGCAGACGGAAGGGCAAGGTCATAGAACCACCTGTTCCCCAGCCTCCTGCATCTTTCCTGATATACAGGGTCTCCCGGTGAGTTGAAAGGAAGTTTGCCAATAACCACAAGACTCAGGTCATCCCCCTTTATGTCAATACCCTGCCAGAAGGTAGCCGTAGCAAAAAGTACAGAATGAGGTGTATCCTTGAACCATTGAATGAGTTTTGCGGGGGGCATGTCGCCCTGGGATTTGAAGGGGTAAGATATATTGATATTATTTGAAACAAAATGGAGATGTTTATAAGAAGTAAACAGAACCAGGGCCCTGCCGCGGGAAGCATTGACAAGGTTTTCTATTATCTCCAGGCCCTCTTCCTGAAACAGCTCGTTGTTTTTATTGTCCGGCCTCGGCAGATCCTTGTCAACATAAAGGAGAGACTGCTGTTTGTAATCAAATGAGGATCCAATAATCTTTTCTTTAAAATCTTCGATGCCCAACCTCTTCTTCAGAAAGGTAAAATTTCCTCCCGATGTCAGAGTGGCCGAAGTCATAATCGTGCTGTCATAGTTGCCTGTCAGAACCTTGAAGGCATTATGAGACTCTACGAGATTGCTTTTGAGTTCCAGGGAATCGCCGTTTCCAGCCATATAATAAACCCTGTCCCCATCATCCTGTCGTATAAAATTATCTATATCCGCCGCGAATGACTTTACATAACATGTGGTTGTTTCTATTTTGTCTTTCATTTCATCATCGGCCACCGATTTCATCTGTTTTTCCAGTGTTGGAATTGTTTTGTTCAGGGCCAGTTTCTCCTTCAAACTTTTTAGCCTTTCTATGACGGGAGCAGGAATCGGAAAGACCGGCTGAAATGGTATATCTGCCTTTTTAAAGAATGACTCCACCTCGGCAAAGAGGTGATCAACTATTATCTTCAATCCCTTCAGCCTGTAAAGGAGCCACATAGTCCTCGAATAGCTCAGGCTGCTGCCGAGGACATTGGAGATGACATCCTCAACATCGGAGGCCTCATCGATGATTAACTGTTTATGAAAGGGAAGGACATTGAAATCTGAAAGGAGGTCATAGGCAAGGAGGTGGTGATTGACCACCAGGATATCCTTTTTGTAGAGTTCTCGATAATGCCGATAGTAGAAACAATCGTTGTAAAATGGGCACATTTTGCCGTTGCAATCCTGCGAATCACCGCAGACCTCCGGCCAAAAGCGGGGGATAAACGAAAGCTCAGCTTTTTCTCCTGTTTCGGTTTTTGAAAGCCACGTGAGAAATCTTTTATAGGTCCTTCCAGCACCGGCATACTCACGCTCCCTTTTCAGACAAAGATAGTTGTTCTTTCCTTTAAGAATGCCGAAAGAAAACTTCCGGGGAAGGGATTTTTGGAGAAAAACAAGATCCTTGTTTACAAGCTGATCCTGAAGGGCCAGAGAGGAAGTGGATACCACCGTTTTCTCCCGTGAAAGTATAGCAGGGATAAGATAGGCAAAAGACTTTCCAATCCCTGTCCCCGCCTCAATGAGAAGGCTCTCTTCCGTAGCGAGGCAACCCAGGACTTCTTCCGCCATCTCCTGCTGTCCCGGCCTCTCTTCATAATCGGGCAGACTCTTTTTCAGTAAATCGAAGATCGATGATAATTCTTTCAAATAGTTATCCTGTCTTTTACAAAAGCTGTCGGGTTACCCCATCCTTAGAGATTTACGCGCCTTCATGTTGAAGTGAAGGACAAAACGTTTCACCCATTCGCAGTAGCTTCTCTGTGTGCGAATCGAATAGTGTCGCCGCCGCATCACATCGCGCATATCATCAAGAATCTTACTTGACATAGCTTTCTTCCTGTTTTATCGTTTTTTTCATGCTTAGAAAGGATATGCTATATTGAATATTGAAAGCAAGCAAAATTGCCTGTTTGTCTGT
>CAZKGS010000050.1:0-12884 GCA_964552105.1 uncultured Syntrophaceae bacterium | reverse complement strand
GGGAAGCAGGGACACCGAAGATGTTTGTCTTGATACCGGTCATATCGGGATATATGTCAGCTCAAAGGTTCAAAAAGAATTCGCCCCAAGGATCGCCAGGTGGTTGAAAGAGAGAGATAAACCTGAGAAAGAATCTCCGGGTAGGAAAAAACCTGTTGCCAATAGAACAGATGTAAAGACTAAAGCCGCAGTATCGTCACCCAAAAAAGGAAAAAAGAAATCCTCTACGTAAGGAGATATAAAAAATGACTGCAAGAAAAGATTATTTTAAAACTATTTGTAAGGTAAGCAGTATTTTTGGAACGACCTTGGACAGGGACGAACTATTGGATTTGATTGTTCAAAGTGCTATTGATACAATGGAAGGAAAGGCTGCCTGTCTTTTTCTGATTGATGAAGAAAAGGATGTGTCTGTGCCAGTGGCTCAGAAAGGATTATCCCGAAACTATTTACACGCGGGGCGAAGGCCATCCAGTGAAGCGGTGTCCGATTTCCAGGGGAAAGGTTATCTCTCCATTCGTGACGCTACGTCCGATCCGCGGGCAGAAAATCACGAGCAAAAAAAGGCCGAAGGAATTGCCTCTATATTGGTCGTGCCGGTTATGGTGAAGGGAAAGGTTATAGGCACTCTTGCTCTTTATACGGCATCTCCCAGAGATTTTTCTGAAGACGAGGTAGATTTCTTGAGCGCCCTTGCTGAACAGGGTGGCATGGCTATTGAACACGCCCGGTTAATAGAAAAAATAAGGGAGGATACGAAACTGTTCCATAGCCTGGCCACAAGCATCAATTCCACCCTGGACGTGAAAGAGGTTTTTCACAGTCTATCGGAAGATATGGCGAGTGCCCTGGGTGTGAAGGCGGCTTCTGTACGCCTTGTTGATAAGGATAAAAAGACGTTAGAACTCATGGCAAGCTACGGTCTGAGCGAGAAATATTTAACCAAGGGTTCAGTGTCTGCCGAGAAAAGTATCGCCGAGGCCCTTAAAGGAAAATCCGTAGTAATCAAACATTCATCCACAGACAAAGGAGTTCAGTATAAGAAGGAAAAGAAAGAAGAGGAGATTGAGTCCATTCTTTGTGTTCCCATAAAGGTCAAAGAGGATGTAATCGGCGTATTGCGGCTTTATTCCGGAGTGCCGCGAGAATTCACTGAGGATGAGATTATGTTAGTCTCTGCTCTGGCATGTATGGGGGGCCTGGCCATCCAGAATGCTTCCATGTATCTGATGCTTCAGGATGATATAAAAAACATGAAAGAAGATTTATGGGTTCATAAGTCCTGGTTTTAGGAAGAAGGAGAGGGGTTATAATGATTGGAAAGACGATTGATCAAATAGAGGTTGGTGAGGCTGCTGAAATTTCTAAAACCATATCTGAAACAGATGTTTATCTCTATGCCGGCATATCTGGTGACTTTAATCCGGCTCATATAAACGAGGCCTATGCCGAGAAGACCTTTTTTAAGACAAGGATTGCTCATGGGATGCTGCCTGCAGGTTTTATATCGGCAATACTTGGGACCAAACTTCCCGGACCCGGGACTATTTACATCAAGCAGGAGCTTAAGTTTCTTGCACCGGTCCATATTGGTGATACCATTACTGCCCGTGCAGAGGTGGTGGAAATTATTGCAGAAAAAAACAGGATTCGACTGAAAACCACCTGTTTCAATCAGGAGGGGACAATTGTGCTGGATGGGGAGGCTGCGGTCAGTCCCCCCAAAGCGCCGAAGAAATAACCTTCAGAGGATATTATGAGATTTTTGCATAAAGTCTCACTCTGAGGAGATACCCCCCAGACTCTCCGAGGAGTATTTTTAATAATCAAATACTTGTAAAATCCATTAATGATGGATTTTGAAACCTTTGCATATTATGCAAAGGTTTCTTATTTTTATTTCTTTGTAGAACGTTTGGCGGGTTTTGTAGATTTTTGGGTATCTGTTGTTTTGGGAGCCTCTGTTTTAAAGAATTGTCCGATGCTCTCCGTTAGTTCCTGGAATTCAGACGTCTGTTTTTTTATGAGGTCCTGATATCCGTCGGGGACTGTTCCTTGATCCATTACTTTTTTGTCCAGGAGCATCCTGAGATGTTTTATGGTTTCCTCCTGAGAAGCAACCTTTTCCTTGAGCCCCTCATATTTTTCGACGAGGGATAAATGTTCCTGTTTGGGTACGACTCCCAGAAATGAAAGATAGTCCTTGAATGATTTCTCAAAATCTTTAACCGCTTTTTCCCACATCTTGAGATAGTTGTCGCTAGACTCGGATAAGCGGTCCAGACCATAGGTCTTTCGGAACATAGCTGTCAGATCATCAACACCTTTGAATCCCTGCTGCATCCATTTGGCCATATCTTCCATTTGCTTTTGCCCTTTCGCGGAATTGGTAAAAAAATCCCCCCAGAATTGCAAAAATTGTCTATCCATAATATTTTTTCTCCTTTCATAATCCTTCAACAATTGTTGTGTAATTTTTATTTATTCCCTAATAGAATCGAATACTTAAAACTCAAAAACTAAGAATTCTTCTCATATTCCTTTTCCAGATCCAACTGATAGCGGACAGGGCCTCGCTGATTATTTTCAAAACGTTTATGCAATGCGTATTCAGATGTCGGACGTGACCAGGAGGTAGCCATTGCCACATGACCTTTCGGAAACATCGTGACCTCAGCATCTACATAGTCTAATGGGGCAAGAGCTGTCTCTTTTTCCACCAGTTCATCATTTTCCCCATAACAGATAAGCCATTTAATCCCTTTCTCTTTCAGGCGCTTAAAATTGAGTTCCCGGTCGAAAAGTTTTACAGGAAGGGTTCCATCCTTTGTTATAGGGATATTGTACGAATTAAAACTCATTTTTGTGATGGCCATAGGGATATCATTACGTTCATAGGTCAGCCAGTAGTTGATTGCCAATGCGGTCTTGCTGACATTCAGCTCTTTTTCGCCTCGCCTGCTGTGTGGTGGATGCCCGGCAGATTTCTGTTCCTGACGATCAACGCCAGATGTATTTTCCAACATCATCAAGTCCCGATAAAAGGCAACAATCGGGGCCTCATCGTCTATGCTTTTAATTTTGTAAATCCAACTCATCAATTCGCCATCGGCAACCTGATTGCCGTTGGGCAGAGTCTTTGTTCCGTAAGCCAGATCATTGAATCGCTGTGGCAGATCTCTCAGGAACTGTCCCAGTCCCCTACTCCTGGTGCCGTCAATGGGGGACACGCATGTAATCAGGGCGTCCACAAGACCATCAAGTTCACCTGACAGAAGATCACACACAGTAGAGAATCCTCCCTGACAGTAGCCATTCAGAGTTACCAGTTTTCCATATCTGGACTTTATCTGCTCACAGAAAAAACGGGTATCAAGGGCATCCTCTTCACCTGTCATTACCTGGACGGCAGGGTTTGTTTTTATATCCTTTAATATCCGGATGTAAGTAGGTATCCCCTGGTTCGCGAAACTGTGCACGTAGCTTTTGCCTTCCCCCGGCAAAAAAGCGAGGACATTCGAACCCAGAACATAAGGCGGAATAATTAGGACTGGTTTTCCATTTTCCCTGACCTTGACTTTTTTGTCATTGGGAAGAATCTGGTAAAGATCAAATCTATCTGTCTCGGCTGCTTTAATATAACCGGATTTCTCAAAGTGAAAGCCGTATTCAGATTCAATGTCCCGGATAGATTGTTGATATTGATAGGTAACCAGCTCCAGCGTTTTCGCATGCCTGGCCATAAATTCGAAGATATCCTCTCCCTTCAGGTTAAAGATGGTATTTACCCACGCTATGAAGCACCTGTTCAATTCGGGGATATGATAATTATTTATCGCATCTATCCTGCTGGCAAGTTCCTTGTTGGCCATGTCTAAATTAAGCTCAAAGAGATCAGCATAGGATTGAAAGCTATCCAGAAACGGGGTGTTCAAAAATTTGTCCTGCTCAACACGGGTAATATATTTCGCAGCAATCTGGTAGGGAATCATAAAATCGTCAATATACTTATTAAGGCCGATCCAGTAAGCCCGCTCGGCCTTAATAAGATTACCTGTTGCCTCAATCATTTTCATATTCATCTCCAGTGATTTCTCGGGAAACTGAAACATATAGCTATAAAAATCGGATGTCAGATCAAACCAATCTTTCATGTCCATGCCTTTCAACAGAAGGGGAAATGTTTACATCGCTGTATTTCCAGTCATTGCGCGGAGTGAAGCGACGTGGCAATCTCACATATTTACAACAACTTAGAGATTGCCTCGCTCCTCTCGTAATGACATAATAAATATTATGCAAACCTCTCAAGAGTTTAGAAGTTTACCAGTTTTGTCCTATCCTGCATTAGCAAAGAAGTCTTCTACTTTTTTAAAGTGATCATCTATTGCCTTTTTGTAATCGTCACGGCCTTTTTTGTATGTATTAACCCATTCGCTGACGGCCTTTTGCCCCTCTTCGGGAAGCCAGGTGGCCTGGTCCAAATAGGTTTTTACCATTTTTTCCGTTTGCTCCTGGAGCATGGTCACTGCATTAAATGTGTTGTCAAAAGTAGCCTTCTGAAAATCGATCATTTGCTTAAATATCTTTTGTTGTTCCATTTTGTGTTTCTCCTGTAATATGATTTATGTAATTTCGTTAATAGAATAGAGGGTTCAATGGACTTTATTTGTTTTTCGTCCTATGATCCAGCTACACCGTGATTTGGAAAACGTTTATTTGCTTTTAGTCTTCTCGGCATCGGCAAAATAGTCTTCGACCTTTTTAAAACTGTCATCTACTGACTTTCTGAAATCCTCACGCCCCTTCTTGTAGGCCTTGACCCACTCATTAACGGCCTTTCTTCCCTCCTCGGGGATTTCCTGGGTTTGACCCAGAAACATGCTGGCCATTCTTTCCGCCTGTTCCTGGAGTAAGGTCATTGCGTTAAATGTGTTGTCAAAAGTGGCCTTCTGGAAATCGATCATTTGCTTTGTCATTTTTTTTAAATCCATGTTGTTCATACCTCCTTCTTAGTATTTTTTGTTTTTTTGACAATGGATCTTGAATACGTATAATTTAACACATAAAGTTTATTTGTCAAGGAAAAATGTTGCATTGCAACAATTTATTTTATATATTGTTAGAAGCGTTTTGGTTGATAGTAGTTTGAAATATAAGCTTATTAATCCATCTGTGACTTTTTTAACTGCAGACAAAAAAATAATAAATTGATTTTTTGTTGCATTGTGTTATAAAGGGATATCATAATTTCAGGGGTGAGAAAAATAAAATGGCTGAGAAAATATTGATAAAAAAATATGCTAACAGACGGTTGTATGACACAGAGAGAAGCGCTTATATAACTCTCGATGATATAAGCAACATGATTAAACAGGGTCAACAGGTTAAAATTATTGATGCCAAAACCAAAGAAGATGTCACCGCTTTTATTCTTACACAGATTATCCTGGAAGAGGCAAGAAATAACAAAAATTTCTTGCCCGTACCTTTACTATTCCTGTTCATACAATATGGAGAAACCGTGCTCAGCGAATTCTTCGAAAAACATCTCCAGCAAACCATTCAAAACTATCTTTCTTACAAAATGTACGCTGACGAGCAGTTTAAAAATTGGCTTGATGTGGGTATGGATTTTTCAAATCTGACACGAGGATCTATGACAGAATTAAAACCCTTTAAATCCTTCCTTGATCTTTTCCCACATGCAGGAAATAGCAAGGACAAAGAATAAGGGAAATGCAGGGGAAATGCAGGAAATGCAGGGACACTTCCCATATTTATTTAACACCGGAAATTAGGGACTAAGTCCTCAATTTAACGGGCCGTTTGTTTTTATCCAGTTCCATTTTGCGCAGGCGGATGTTTTGCGGGGTCACTTCAATCAGTTCGTCCCCGGCGATGAATTCGATGGACTGATCCAGTGACAGGCGCCGCGGTGGCCGCAGGGTTACTGTAGCATCCGACGTAGAACTGCGCATATTTGTCAGATGCTTTTCCTTGGTGATATTTACGTTCAGGTCACCGGGCCTGTTTCTCTCACCGATAATCATGCCGCCATACACGTCTGTTCCTACCTCGATAAGCAAGTCACCCCGATCCGTCATGGCAAAGCTTGCGTAGGTCGTGACTCTGCCGGCTCTGTCGGCAACAAGTGCCCCATTCGCTCGTTGCGGGATCGGGCCGAACCAGAGTTCGTATCCTTCGAAGAGCGTATTCATAACCCCGGCGCCTTTTGTATCTGTCAGAAAATGACTGCGGAAGCCGATCAATCCCCGTGACGGTATTACAAACTCCAGCTTGGCACGCCCGCTGCCTTTATTGATCAGATTTGTCATGCGCCCCTTTCGTGCGGACAGTTTTTCTGTAACGATACCAATATATTCTTCCGGAATATCAAGCAAAAGCCGCTCAGTTGGCTCAAGGACTTTTCCGTTTTCCTCTTTCGTGATCACCTGCGGTTTGGATACCATAAATTCGTACCCTTCCCTGCGCATGATTTCAATCAGAACAGCCATCTGCAACTCCCCCCGACCGCATACTTCGAACATATCCTTGCGGGGAAGGTGTCTTATTTTCAGTGCAACATTTCGAAGAGTCTCTTTCTCCAGGCGGTCAAGCAGATGGCGCGACGTCAGATATTTACCTTCGGTACCGGCAGTGGGGCTGTTGTTTACATAGAAGATCATCGAAACGGTCGGTGCATCGACATTAATGCGAGGCAGCGGACGTGGGTTTTCTACTGAAGATATCGTATCGCCGATTGTCACATGTTCGACACCGGCAACGGCAACGATATCTCCCGCTTCTACCCTGTCGACCTGTACCTTCTGTAATCCGTCGAAGGTGTACATGGCTGAAAATTTTATTCCCGGCGTGACTTCATCTGCTCCGCACAGGGAATAGTTTGTATTCCCCTCCAGGACGCCGTTTGCCAGCCGGCCGATGGCGATCTGCCCGACATAGGAATCATAGTCAAGATTGGTTACAAGAAGCTGTGGAACTTCGTCATCGTTTGCCTTGGGTGCGGGCATAGTAGCGATGATTGCCTCAAACAGCGGTCGCAAGTCAGCGGAGTCGTCCCCTGGTTTTGCATGTGCGACGCCCGTTTTGGCGTTTGTGTAGAGTATGGAAAATTCTATCTGCTCTTCGCCGGCATCGAGGTCGATAAAAAGATCGTAGACTTCGTCCACGACCTCCGCGATTCTGGCGTCGCTGCGATCGATTTTGTTGATGACCACAATAATGGGTAACCGTTTGGCGAGGGCCTTCTTGACAACAAATCGTGTTTGTGGCAGTGGGCCTTCGCTGGCATCTACGAGCAGTATTGCTCCGTCGACCATATTAAGGCTTCGCTCTACTTCACCGCCGAAATCGGCGTGGCCGGGCGTGTCGACGATATTGATCTTGACACCACCGTACCAGATCGCCGTATTTTTTGCCATGATTGTGATCCCGCGTTCCCGTTCGAGGTCCATCGAATCCATGACACGTTCTGCTACCTGCTGGTTTTCTCTGAAAATGCCGCTCTGCCTGAGCATCCCGTCGATGAGGGTTGTCTTCCCGTGATCGACATGGGCAATTATTGCAATATTTCTGAAATTTTGCTTCCGCATGGTTGTTGTTTTTTATCCATTCTTATGAAGACGTTAGTGGCTGTTCCCTGTTTTTGCTGTTCTGTCAGACACTGAATCGAATGCTCAGAACATCGCCGTCCCTGACAATGTAATCTTTTCCTTCCAGTCGGAAGTGGCCGTTTGCTCGCACCTCCTTTTCCGATCCGTATTCGATTAACTCGTCGTATGTAAAACATTCAGCACGGATAAATCCCCGTGCCAGATCGGAATGAATGGCACCGGCTGCATTAACCGCCGTATCTCCTCCGTGAATGCTCCATGCCCTCACTTCATCTTCACCGACGGTAAAGAAGCTTACGTATCCGAGCGTCCTGTACGCGAATTGCGTCAATCTCTCCCGGGCCGACTTTTTGATACCCATATCCTCCATAAAGATTTTCGCTTCTTCATCGTTCAGGCGGGATAATTCCGTTTCGAAGCGACCGGCGAATTCGATGACGTTGTACCGCGGGTTAATTTCAGTGATTAAATCCGCATTTTGTCCGAAAAGCGATTCATCCGAATTCAGAATAACCAGAAATGGTTTTTTTGTAAGGAATTGAAACCCCCGTATCATTTTCTCTTCATCTTCATCAAGTTCAAGATTCCGGATGGGGTGATTGTTGTTGAGTTGCTCCGCGATTTTACGGAGGGTTCTTTCTTCCAGTGCAAGGGAATTCGATTTTTGCCCGCGCTTCAGTGCCCATTCGAGTCTCTCAAGCCTGTTTTCCACGATTATAAGATCGGCGAGGAGAAGTTCCGTATCGATTTCGTCAACGTCGCGCAACGGCATGGGATTTTCCGTCAGGTCATCATTAAAGTTACGCACCACCAGGGCCAGGGCATCTGTGTTTTTGATCCATTCCATGGAGTTTCCTGAAAAAAAACCGTTTTTTGCGGAACCTTCCTTCATGCCGGGGAAATCGATCATTTCAATTGTGGCACCGGTGATTTTCTTCGGTTTGTACATATCGGTGAGGCGAATCAGCCGATCGTCGTCTATCTCGACGACGGCCACATTCGGTTCCGCCTTCGCATCGGAGTATGCGGCGACGGGGGCCTCCATTTTAGTAAGAGCATTAAAAATTGTTGTCTTCCCTGAATTGGGCAAGCCGATCAGTCCGATTTTCATATGATGTGTTCTCCTTTTTCCCCCACGGGGAACAACCAGTCTTTGAAACGATTGTCACGGCCGGATACTATCTCGTTCATCAAGACTGAAATCTTACGGGTAAGTGGACCTGGTGTTTCTTCTATCAATCGATCTTCGATCTGTCTTACGGGAAGTGTCTTAACCGGCGTGCCGGACAGGAATATTTCGTCAGCTTCATAAAGAAGTTCGGGTAACAATTGACCTTCAAACGTTTCGATGCCGATTACCGCGGATGCCTGGAGGATGGATTTGCGTGTAATACTGTCAAGAACCGTACCCAGCGATGGCGTCATGAGTCTGCCGTCCTTGACCAGAAAGACCGACTCGGTGCCGCCCTCGGCGATGAAGTCCCGGGTATCGAGCATGATTGTGTAATCGAATCCACGCCTTGCGGCTTCCCCTCTTGCCATCATTCCGTTTAAATAATTAGCCGCCACTTTTGCTTCGATGGGTACCGTTCTGGGATCCAGCTTGGCCCACTTGGAAACGCATACCGTTGAACCTCGATCAAAGGAGAAGTCCTGATCAACGAGGTCTTTGGCCGGATCAATGATGAAGATGGCCACATCCAATTTCTTTTGAGGCGGGAATATTTCAAATGAGATCTGAGGGTAGTAGCCGACAATCTTGATGAATCCCTGCCGGAGCCCGTTCTTTTTGACCGTGTTTCGGACAGCCTCGTGAAAATCCTTCCGTGAAAGAGGAAGTTCCATGTCAAGGAGATCAGCAGTTTTGAAAAGACGGTTGATATGCGCATCGAGCCTGAAAATAACCTGGCCGTCGTCGGTGTTGTGGAGGTCAAGGACCTCAAAGATTGCTGAACCGCGGCCAAAACTGTGACTCATTATATGAACCGTCGCGTGGTCCCAGGCTACGTAGTTTCCGTTCAGAAAAACGATCTGATTATTTAGCATCATAATTTCCTCCGGGGAAATTTGTCGATGATATTATAGCAAATATTTTCCAAGACGATCCCAAATGAATTGTGTTGAATACAAAGCCGGCAATTAGTTCTTATCTTTTATCAGCATAGTTGAAGGATCCAGGGACAGTGCAGGATGATCAGAAGTTTCAGGCACGCCCTTTAGCATTCTTACATGGATTTCTTTGCCTTCTGGCTGGAGCTGAAGAGCAACATCAAACAGATCGGCAACGTCAGAAAGAGGAGCCGGCATATCACTCGGGCTGTGTTCTTCATGGCGGTGGGTATGGATACTAAACCAGACGTGAAGCGAATGCTCCACCGCCAGCGCTTTCAAATCGGCAAGGGGCTGTCGTACCGATTCATCAAAGTGCAGACCGTCAATGACGATCATCCGGGGGTGAAAAATACCCTGTTTCGTGATGTCGGTCAATCTTTCTTCAAGACTGGGTACGCTGAAACCCTCGACCCTGAACGTCATAATGAATCTATATGGCAGCATGGTTTCCCATAATTCGTTTGTCTGCTCAACATCATATTGTTTTGCAAGATCCTGGAACAGCTCTCTGTACCTGAGGCCGACTTTGTCCACCGAATCACTCAGGCTGATGTGGAGGACATTTTTGCTCCGCAGCATGTTGTTTAAGGCAAGCTGAACCAGAAACGCTGTTTTGCCTATTCCTGCGCGTGAAAGTACCGCTCCGAATCCACCTTCAGAAACGATATCATCGATGTTATGTACCAGAAGGTTCAAAGGGTTTTTGAGGAAAACGTCTTTTTTTAACATATCAAAATTCCTGTCTTTAAGGTTAATGATCCTTGTTGTTTTTTTGAACAGGGATAGCGGCTGCGACAAACCTGTTGATCTTAACAATCTTAAGTTGTTCATTATAATGCAATCTTTTATGCTGCACTCTTTTTTTGTTTTGCCACGTTTTCGGCTACTTCCTCTGCAATTGATTGCGGGACCAGTTTATAAAGGGCAAATTCCATGGTAAACTGGGCCTGTCCTTGTGACGAGGATCTTAAAACTGTTGAAAAACCGAACATTTCGGCAAGAGGGACCTGAGCTTCAATCACGCACATGGGGCCTTCGTCCTGGGCGCCAAGAATCATTCCCCTGCGCTGATTCAAAAGACCCATTACGGCACCCTGAAACCCAGTCGGCGTTTCAACGACTACCTTCATGATCGGTTCGTGGATAACGGGTTTGGCTTTTGCATATCCTTGCAGAAACGCGCCACGGGCGGCTGCCTGAAATGCCATTTCGGAGGAATCAACAGAATGAAAAGCACCGTCATTTATTGTCACCTTAACACCGGTCACGGGAAACTCCATTTTAGGGCCTTTCGCAAGACATGATTTGAACCCCTTTTCACAGGCAGCGATGAACT
This sequence comes from uncultured Syntrophaceae bacterium, assembly GCA_964552105.1. Classification (GTDB taxonomy): domain Bacteria; phylum Desulfobacterota; class Syntrophia; order Syntrophales; family UBA6807; genus CAZGAK01. The sequence continues at coordinate 1,799 of CAZKGS010000050.1, read as the reverse complement.
GTGTCGGAATGGCGCCACCGGTAATCCTGTTTTCGAAGATAAAATCTTCTTTAGTGATGGGCTCTATATGCCCGGCCACACGGCCGTATTGACCTGCACCGCCGGTCTGTTTTTTGTGTATATAGTCGAATTCTGCCCTCCGGGTAATCGTTTCCCTGTAAGCGACACGAGGATTACCTGTCGTTACTGCAGCTCCGTACTCGCGGCGCATTCTTTCTACATAGACTTCAAGGTGAAGCTCGCCCATCCCTTCAATAATCGTTTCATTCGTTTCATTGTCGACATATGTCTTGAATGTGGGGTCCTCCTTCGTAAATCTGCCGAGGGCCTTGGACATATTAATTTGTGATTTGTTGTCCTCCGGAACTATAGCAAGAGAAATCACGGGTTCCGGCACGAACATGGATGTCATGGTCAGGTTGATACCGGGAGACACAAATGTATCCCCGGATGCACACTCGATCCCGAAAAGAGCTCCAATATATCCTGCGGGTATGGCATTGATATCTTCCATCTGGTCTGCATGCATTCGGACAACGCGACCAACCTTGACCTTTTTTCCGCTACGGGCGTTTATGATTGTTGAACCCTTGGCAATGGTTCCCTGATAGACGCGGATGTAACTGAGCTGACCATAAGCTCCGTCTTCCAGCTTGAAGGCAAGGGCGACAGCGGGTTTTCCCGGATCACTGGACAGGATAACGGAGTTCTCGTTATTGTCCATGTCAAGTGCCTCGTTTTTCACTTCAGAAGGGCAGGGAAGCAACCTTGTAACTGCATCAAGAAGGGGTTGCACGCCTTTATTTTTATAAGCAGATCCTATAAAGACGGGCGTAATTTCGCGTGATATCGTTCCCCTGCGTATGGCATCAACAAGCAAATCTTCAGAAATTTCCTGTTCTTCGAGAATAACCTCCGTCAGTTCGTCTGAAGACATCGAGGCTGCATTGATCAGTTCTTCCCGCTTCGCTGTGGCTTCCGGCATGAGATCTTCCGGTATGTTCTCGATACGTACATTTTCTCCGTTCTCGCCATCGAAATAGATGGCTTTCATGGCAACAAGGTCAACGACACCCTTTAAGTCCATTTCAAGGCCGATGGGTATCTGTATGGCCACAGCATTGTGTCCCAGTTTTGATTTGAGTTGGGTAATAACGCGGTCAGGATCTGCTCCGCTCCGGTCGCATTTGTTTATAAAAGCGATACAGGGAACATTATACCGTTTCATTTGCTGGTCAACGGTGATGGACTGGGACTGAACACCTCCTACGGCGCAGAGAACAAGTACGGCACCATCGAGGACCCTGAGAGATCTTTCAACCTCTACGGTGAAATCAACATGGCCCGGGGTATCGATAATATTTATCTCATGTTCCTGCCATTCGCAGAAAGTAGCCGCTGAAGCGATGGTGATGCCGCGTTCCTTTTCAAGTTCCATGGAATCCATAGTTGCACCGACGCCATCTTTTCCTTTGACGTCATGGATGGCGTGGATACGTTTTGTGTAAAAGAGAATCCGTTCGGTAAGCGTCGTCTTGCCCGAATCAATATGTGCGCTGATACCGATGTTTCTGACTTTCTGGTCGTCCTTTTTCATGGTGATGTTTCCTTCTTCAACAAGTTGCTAACTATATTACAAAATAAAAAATCCCTCATTTGGCAATTTCATACCAGATGGGGGATCCACTGTTCATGAGTATTGCGAGAAAGTTGTAAAATATAGTCCTTGAAATTCAATTTGTCAAGAGATATTTTCTAACTGCCCGGAACATCAGGAGCGGGTGTGTGGGGTCACGCTG
>CAZKGS010000049.1:4543-12922 GCA_964552105.1 uncultured Syntrophaceae bacterium | reverse complement strand
AATTTTCGCCTTCCTTGAACTTGAACAAAATTGAACATTCTGCAAAGGTCTCAATTTTTAATGCGTCAATATCTTACTCAAAAACAGCTTTGTCCGTTCATACCTCGGATTCGAAAAAAACTTCTCAGGGGTTGCACTTTCAATCAACCGGCCTTCGTCCATAAAGGTAACACGATGGGCGACTTCACGGGCGAAGCCCATTTCGTGCGAAACAACAATCATGGTCATTCCTTCATAGGCAAGGGTCTTCATAACATCAAGGACTTCGTTGATCATTTCAGGATCAAGAGCAGAGGTTGGTTCATCAAAGAGCATGATTTTAGGCCGCATGGCCAGACCCCTGGCGATGGCTACGCGCTGTTGCTGCCCTCCTGAGAGTTGACCCGGATAGGAGTCGACCTTTTCGGAGATTCCAACCTTCTCCAGTAGTTCAAGGGCAATGGCCTCGGCTTCTTCTTTTTTCTGTTTCCGAACGTGAGTGGGAGCTAATGCGATGTTTTGAAGCACGGTCATGTGCGGGTACAGGTTAAATTGCTGGAAGACAAAACCGATTTCTTCCCTGAGACGCCGGAGATTGATGTTTGAATCGTGGATGGGCATTTCATTAACTATAATCTCACCCTGCTGAATCGGTTCCAGTTTGTTTATGCACCTGATCAGAGTGCTTTTCCCCGAACCGCTGGGTCCACATATAACAACCACTTCCCCTGGATCCACGTGAAAGTTCACATTATTGAGGACATGGAGTTCCCCGAACCATTTGTTTACATTTTTGAAAGTTATCATGAAAAAAAGTATTCCTGAGTGGATCAGTTACATAGACAAGGTCTCCAGAGCTTGAAAATCTAATCAACAACCGCATTTAATGAAGGAAGCTCTGCGATTTGTCAAGGGAAAAAATACAAAAGCCGCTCCGTTAAATAATTCACAAAATCAAAGTAACAGGACAAATAATTCTATGTATAATAAAGCTTGAATATTATTACATTATCATGTATCTATTCTTTGCAATTCAAGAATCCGGGTGTACCCATGAAATATATATTGCCAATTGGAGGCGGCAAAGGGGGAGCCGGGAAGAGTTTTATCACCGGCAACCTCGGGATTTCTCTTGCTACTCAGGGGGGAAAGACCCTTCTTGTAGATGTTGATCTGGGGACTGCAAACCTTCATACCATGTTAGGCCTGCCTAATTCCGAAAAGAGTCTCTCTGATTTTACAAATAAAAATGTCGAAACCCTCGATGAGATTATCATTAAAACGTCGTTCCCCAATCTTTTTATAATAAGCGGTGCAGAAAATACCCTGAACACCGCCAACTTATCCTATCAGCAAAAGATGAAGATTTTGCGTGCCATACCTAAACTTTCCTATGATTACATTCTTCTCGATCTCGGAGCGGGCACATCATTCAACACGATTGATTTTTTTATGATTTCAGATTCCGGAATTTTTGTCACCACACCTGAACCTACATCGATTGAGAATGTATACCGTCTCATTCGATCAATATTTTTACGAAAGACAAGGTATGTTCTTGATCTGCCGGACTTCAATGCCATAGTTGAGAAGGCGCTGGTACGGAATAAGAGCACGAATGTCAGCTTCCTCGCCGATCTCCTGTATATGGTGAAAGATGAATACCCGGAAAAGGGTCATTTTCTGGAGCAATCTCTGCAAGCTCTCCAGTTTACTTTAATCGTCAATCAGCTTCGAAAACGGGATAACCCGAATCTCGGTGTTATGATGTGTAAACTCGTTGAAAGACACCTTGGTATCAAAATGCGATTTGCCGGAAATATTGATTTTGATGACCGTGTGCACAACGCGGTATGCGATAAATTACCATTTATACATAAGTATCCTTATACAAAAGCCGCAACGGATCTTCGCGAAATTTGCAACAACATACTTTTGATGAGAACGCAGGAAACTAAATCCGACGGTGAAGTGCTTGTTAAACAAAAATATTAGGCATCTAATAACAGGATGAAAAAAGTTGCCGTGAAGTCATTCGAGGAACAAAACTATTACGAGATCCTGGATATTGCACCCCATGCCACATCTTTTGAAATCCGCCATGCCTATAAAAGGGCATCAGAGATCTATCGGAATGGGTCCCTGGCAAGCTATTCATTTTTTTCTGAGGATGAACGAGAAAGAATTCTTGCCGGTCTGGAAAAGGCATTCTTCACGCTGATTGATGATGAGGCTAGGGCCGAATATGACAGGCGACTTATCAAACTCGGTGTGATAGACGAGGAGTCTAAATACCGCAAATTTCCGAAAGAACCGATTCCAATATGGGATTTTAAACGCTCCAAGGCAACTATGGGCGCGAAGTACGGGATATCCAAAAAAGAAGAACCCAGGGTAGCAAGGGACCCAATTTTTAAAGAAATCCTGGAACAGGATGTTGTGACGGGTGAGGATTTAAAAAAGATGAGAGTTGAATTGGGCATATCCCTGGAGCATATTGCCGACCAGACCAAAATCAGGATGGGCTTACTCCAATCAATAGAAGCGGATCGGTTCGATGATCTTCCTTCCAGGTTTCACTTAAAAAGTTTCTTACAATCTTATGTCAAATGCTTAACAATTGACACAAAATTAATTATAGACCGCTATATGAAGAGAATCAAAGAATAAAGTTAAAGGCTCTTTTTACACTTCTTCTCCCTGCACTAACTTGCATTTGTAGTAAGCTAAAGCCTCTTCTAACAGAAACGTGAAATAATCTAAATTATTCCTGGCTTCCTCGCACTGTTTTAATGACATGAAGGAGGCATTTTCATGATGAAAGCGATCTACCAGTTTTTCATATTCCCTCTTTGCTGTTTCGACTATTTCAGCGTCCGAACTCATTAATCTGTTTTCAATATATAAAGCAGATGATTTCATTTGGAACAATAAATCCAGTTTTGTCATTTTAAGCTTCCTTATTAATAGGCAATTAGTTCAACCTCCGGCAATAGTTCATGGAGTACATAGTTCCTATGCTTCCAGGCTGCTCTGAAGAATAAACAGGCATCAGAATTATCAACGGTTCCCCCTTTTGAAAAGTGATATATTACATGATCTGACTTCCAGAGCTTTTCAGAGTAACTGATAATCCTGTCTTCATCTGTCGGGTCAAACAAATCGGCTGATGAAATGGCCCTCTTCCAAAGTTCAATACGCTCATCCAGGGTTCCTTCTGTTTCCAGAATATCATGGACCCTGTCAGCAATAGAGTCCCATGTGACTGGACTAACAGGATCTCCATGGGTGGAATTATCTTGTATAAAGTTGCCAAAAAAAGTATGAAGCCGCTCACTGGCTTCCATGAAATCATTAAGATTGTTTCTTACCACTTTTCCTCTTGAACCGTATTTTTCTATTGATTCATATTCATATTCCCAGTGCAGATATGGACGGTCCGGGAATGTCCCAACAGATCCGTGTCCCACAGGGACAGCTTCGGCAAGGCTTCCGGCGACTCTTGTTTTAAATGTTTCAAATTTATGCCAGAGATAATTTGTTATGAAATCACTTCCGCGGATGTCTATGGAATCGTTTTGTACTCTGTTCCAGTCTCTGCTTAAGCCTGTAAAGCCATAGTGGGCAAATGTGTCAGCGTAAACGTGCGCGGTGATTCCGGCAAGGTGAGGTCCAAATGAAGCTTTCTTATATTTCAGGGCATGATCGAGCATTTTTCCGGCAGGCTTACTATCTTTAAGGCATACCATTTTCCCCGCAAAGGTTTGTGCGTTTTCATCATTGCCAGGCAAGAAATGGAAAGGCACCCACACTTTCCACTGGTCCCCCGGAATTGTGTTCTGGTAATCGATGGGTCTATGAGATGTCATGGTTGGGAGAACAGCTCGTTTGTTTTCACCGTCTAGCACAATAGCCTCGTCTTCAATGGCGTCATCTACAAATTGAGATGCATAGGCAATGTTCTTCGCTGTTTCAGGTTGGACACCTGCAGCGCGGGCCAGAGCATAAATTCCGTAAAAGTGCATGTCTTTTTGCATGGCGTTTCCTTGTTTAACAACCTCAATCGATTAACATTGAGGTTCATTGCGGCGGCCCATTAGATAAGCCTGTCTGAAGTCAATTATTTTCTGTTGACCTCTTTCTGCATTTCTTTCAAGAACTTGCCGGATGCCTTGCCGGCATCTTCAGGTGTCATTTTCTCAATATCTTTATTCATTTCCTGCTGCCATTGTTCCATATGCCTCCCCGTTTTTTTCGCAGCGAATTGGGAGCTGATCGTGAGAATGGCAAAAACGGCAAAAATAGCGCCGAAGACAATCCATGCCTTTTTAGGTTGAGTGTTATGTACCTCTATGCTTGCAGTAACTAACAGATACATCATCCAGGCAAGTCCGATGATGCCTCCCAGGTAGGGTATTATCGCTATGATGGCGGTGACAGGTGTAATCGCTGATGCATAGGCGCCGCACCTGTAAGCCGTTTCAAAGGATTCCTGTGATCCCATGACTTTCCAGATAGCGAACAGGATACCGCCACTCACAAACCCGAATATAGCAAAGAAAACAGGTACCATTATAATGGATGCAAAGGCTATGGCAAAACCAAACCAGAAGATAGCAAAAACAGCCTGAATGATACCGACGGCGACACCTATCAAGATCATAAAGATGAGAGGATCGGAAAAACCGCCGCTTCTGTTCATATCCTTGAAAAACGCAACGGGATTTGTAATAACTTTTTTCACCGTATCCAGAGTCGATACAATCTGCCCTTGAACTTTCGCTTTCATTTCTGTTTTGTCTTCCATAGCTATCTCCTCTCCTTTTTTGCTTCGCTTTCAATGAATTCATATTACCGCAATTGAGACGATTTTTACAGGCTTAAATATGACGATCTCGCAAAAGTCGAATTTCCCCTCCCCTGGTTCCTTTTTTTAAGCTTATGAGCTTGACAAGAAAACTGCAAGTGCGATAAGTTTCCCCCTCACATCAATCAAACGCATGGAAGAAAATTATGAGTTTAATAAAGGGAACTTTGACATTATCTAAATATCGAGTAATCGGCAGTCTCCCGGACAATTTCAAAGACTTCATCGATAATCAGATCAAACTTTTCGCATTTCGTGAACTATCAATAGGCGAAAGTGAAAAATCTGTTGGTTGGACAAGTCTCGAAAATGTTCTGGATACTGATTTCGAATACGCGAATTATTTGTTAGCTGATTATCTGATCTTTTCTCTCAGAATTGATCGTAAGATTATATCCTCGTCATTGCTTAAATTGAAAATTCTCGAAGCCGAAAGAAAGTTCATCGCAGAAAGAGGCAAGGACAAAATTTACAGAGAAGAACGGGCCGAAATCAAAGAGAGGGTGTATCTTTTCCTCTTGAAACAGACTCCGTCCATACCGTCATTTTATGAAATCTGCTGGAATGTGTCGCAGGGGTGGCTTCTGTTCGGTTCACTCTCAGAAAAGGCAAGAGAGGATTTTGAGGATCTGTTCAAGAGGACCTTTAAACTAACTTTACAGCGTTTTATTCCATGGGATACGAAATATATGGATTCGCAAATGGCTGAACGTATCCTTTCCGTTAATAGCAGTAATTTTTCATCATCCGGCACATAGAGGGGAAAATGGACGTTTCAAATAAAGACCTTTCATTTCTCGGAAGAGAATTTTTGACCTGGCTCTGGTTCAAAAGCGAGGAAAGAGGCGGAGCCATAATGGTACCGGACGTGGGGGATATTGAATTTGTATTCGTTCGAAAACTGATTCTTGAGTCCGGAGAAGGCCAATATTCAGAAACAGTAGAATGTAAAGGAATATATTCAGATCTTAATGAGGGAAAAGCTGCCTTGCGGAAAGGCAAAAAAATAAAGGAAGCGCGGATAAAACTCGGCATCAAATCTGATGAATGTGAATTTACATTTAAGGCAGATAATTTTCAATTTCAAACCATGAAGCTACCCGCTACATTGAACATGGACGAAGAGGAAAAGGATAAAGAGGGAAGAATCCTTGAAAGAATTTATCTTACAGAAACTGCTATTGGAATGATGGAAAAGCTCTTTTCGCTTTTTCTCGACAAACGCATTTCTCCGGCGTGGAACTCTGAAGAAGTAACCAGAATAAAAAAGTGGATGCAAGAATGATGGTTTCGTAAATCCCGCTGAAAAGGAACAAGGAACAAGGACCAAGGACCAAGGACCAAGGACCAAGGTTCAAGGCTAAAAACTCGTTGCTCATTATTAAGATGGGTGGCATGGACTGTTCGGCTGAGTTCACCGAAGACAAACTGGTTTGTCCGTGGTGTCACTCATCAGCGGATTAAAGAATTAATGGCGGACGATCTGGGACTCGAACCCAGGACCTTTGGCTCCGGAGGCCAACGCTCTATCCTGCTGAGCTAATCGCCCCTTTTGTTTCGAGTATGAACGACAATAGTGCTTTCAAAAAAAACCTTTTCATACTACGGATGGCATGATTAATCAATATTATTCAGGTAGCTTATTGTAAAACTCCTGACAGTCTTTGATCATTTAAATCTCACTAAGGCGGGTTATTGTCAAATTCTTTTCTTGAATCCGGATTTTGCTGTATTAGCAGGATTCTTCAAACCGCCGTATGTGGCGACTACAAATTCCGGGTTTAAGCTTGTAATATTTCGATAAAACTGATAAATAAGCGGCATTAGGGAGGGGGGGCTTGCCGGAATAATGACAAGGATATTAAAATTTACCTTTTTGATAGCTCTGGTATATCTTGTATTTCCCTTTTCAGATGCCTTTTGTTTGACAGATATTCTTAATATCAGACGCTGGACAGCACCTGATTATACGAGGGTTGTCATAGATACGAGTGACAGAGTACAGTACGATACAATAGAAAAAGATCAGAAATTATTCATTGTTTTAAAAGGTACAGCCTTTCCCACATCAATTCCACATCAATATATCCTCAATAAACCAGCGGTTAAAAAAATTCTTTTGTTTCCACTCCCCGGAAAAAGGGTCAAGATCGAATTATGGCTGTCGGAAAATGTCAAGATTAAAGTCTTTAAGTTAGGAAGAATATTGAATAAACCGCATCGTATTGTGGTTGATATCAGAATTCCCGAAATCGAAAAAAAGGAAAGTCAGCAAAGAAAACAGGTTAAAATTACAGAAAAGAGAAAAATTGTCGTTATAGATCCAGGTCACGGGGGAGAAGATCCGGGAGCGATAGGACGCAGGGGGACAAAAGAAAAAGACGTAGTTCTTAAAATTGCAAGGGATCTGAAAAATATCCTTAAAAAAAGGGGATACCGGGTGTTTCTTACGAGAGATGGGGATTATTATATCTCTTTTAAAAAGAGATTGAAGATAGCAAGAGAATACGGAGCAGATCTTTTCATCAGCTTACATACAGATGCGCATAGATCCAGAGGAGCTCGAGGTTCTTCCGTCTATTGTCTTTCTACCAGGGGGGCGAGTAGTGAGGCGGCGAAACTCCTGGCAAGGTATGAAAACCTTTCCGATGTTGTCGCAGGGGTTCCCAACGGACAGAATAATGGTGAGTCTAATCCCATCACCCTCAACATGTTACAAACGGAGACATTGAACCTGTCGAAATCCATTGGTTCAATAGTTCTTAAAGACCTTAAAAAAGTCAATCGTGTAAAATATTCTAAAGTTCATGAGGCCCCCTTCAGGGTTTTAAAATTACCTGATACCCCGTCGATCTTGATAGAAGTTGCCTATATTTCAAATCCGCGTGAAGAACTTCTCCTTCGCAAGCCTTCCTACCGGAAAGAGGTTGCGTGGGCGATTGCCTCTTCAGTTCAAGAATTTTTCCCTCTTCCCTCTTTGTTGGCTAAAGGTGAAAGTCGTAAACTTAAGCGACCTGCTTTTGCTTCTCCTGTTCCAGCCCCAGCCCCAGTCCCAACCCAAAAGCCTGTAACCTATGTCGTGAAGAGGGGTGATATTCTGGAGACAATTGCCATAAGACATAACACAACTGTAAGAAACCTTCAGAAACTCAACCATCTAAAGAGCAGAAACCGTATATATGTCGGTCAGAGGCTTAAGGTTTCCTCCCCATACCCGACATCAGCGTCGAAGCCAAAATCGGCATCACAATATGTCGTAAAAAAGGGAGATACCCTTGAAAAGATTGCAAGCAGATGCGGAACAACGGTGGGGACTTTACTGAAGCTGAATGACATGAAGCTGAGAGATCGGATCTATGTCAGTCAGAAGCTCAGGATTAGTTCAGAGGCTGTTCAAGAGCCGAAGACTTCCATATACATTGTAAAGCGGAGAGATACGTTAGAAAGGATTGCGAGAAGGTATGGCACAGATATAAGCACTTTACTGAAGCTGAATGACATGAAGCTGAGAGATCGGATCTATGTCAGTCAGA
>CAZKGS010000049.1:2358-4443 GCA_964552105.1 uncultured Syntrophaceae bacterium | reverse complement strand
AGCTCAGGATTCCTTCAGAGGCTGTTCAAGAGCCTGAAACTTCCATATACATTGTGAAGAGGGGGGATACGTTAGAAAGAATTGCAAGAAAGAATAGAACAACTGCGGGAATTTTAATCAATCTGAACAATCTGAAGCAAAGAGATCGAATATATGCAAATCAGAAATTGAAGATTCAATAAGGTGAGAAAAACACAATAAAACTAAAATTAATTCATTCGTATAAAGTCGGATTTCCTCTCCCCTGGCGGGAGGGGATAAAGGGGAGGGAGAATATAAGTGGAAGAAAGTAACAAAAATAATCTGTGGTTCGTAGTCATAGGTATCGTTATCGGGGCTTTTTTGGCGGTATTCATATATTATAATTTTTTTGTGCACAAAGAGCAGCAGAATTATGAAACCATACTTGTTACTTCAGTAGATAGCGCAGATAGACTGTTGGAAAGAAAAATGACGAAAGACGCATTGGCCATATACAACAGTGTCTTGAAATCGCTATCCGGGAAAAAGGAAACAGCTCTCTATGGTCATGTCAAAAATAAGGAAGGAATTTGCTACGAAAACCTGGCCATCATAAGCAATAAAGAAGAGAACCTGGTCAAGGCGATCGGGGCCTATGAAGAATCTCTAAAGATTAAAACCGTTGAGAAAAATCCTCTTGAATACGCCATCATACGAAATAGTCTGGGAGCTGACTACTATGCTCTTTACGTGACCCGGAATAAGGAAAAAAATCTTGTCAAGGCAATCGAATCCTATGGCGAAGCTTTAAAAATCAGAACGTTTGAGAAATATCCTCTTGAATACGCCATGATACAGAACGGTCTGGGAGATGCCTACCGTGCTCTCGCCGGTGTTAGAGATAAGGAAGGAAACCTTGACAGCGCGATCAGATCCTATGAAGAAGCTCTGAAGATCAGGACGTTTGAGAAATATCCTGTTGACTATGCCACTACGCAGCACAATCTCGGGACGGCCTGCCTTATCCTTTCCGAAGTTAGAGAAAAGGAGGAGAATCTTTATAACTCAATCGAATCCTATAACGAAGCTTTAAAAATCAGAACGCTTGACAAATATCCCGTTGAATATGCCGGGACACAGAATAATCTTGGAATCGCATACCGTTCTCTTTCCGAGATCCGTGATAAGAAGAAAAATTTGACCAGGGCATTCCGGGCTTTCACACAAGCTCTGAAAATCAGAACGATTAAGGAACATCCTGTCGATTATGCAGAGACACAAAACAATCTTGGAGATGCCTGTCTCACTCTTTTCGGTGTCCGTGATAGAGAGGCGAGTTTGATTAAAGCAATCCGGGCCTACGAAGAATCTCTGAAAATATACACTGTTGATAAATATCCTCTTGATTATGCCGGGACACAGAATAATCTGGGCAATACTTACCTTATTCTTTCTGAGGTACGTGGTAAAGAGGCGAGTTTGATTAAAGCGATCCGGGCCTATGAAGAATCTCTGAAAATATACACTGTTGACAAATATCCTCTTGATTATGCCGGGACACAGAATAATCTGGGAGCTGCCTATCGTGCTCTTTCCGGGGTTCGGGATAAGGAGGAGAACCTTATCAAGGCAATCGGAGTCTATGAAGAAGTCCTGAAAATATATACTGTTGACAAATATCCTGTTGACTATGCAATGACGCAAAATAACCTGGGCAATGCCTACCGCACTCTCTCTGAGATTCGCGATAAAGAGAAAAATCTGACCAAAGCGATACAAGCCTACGAAGAATCTCTAAAAATATACACGGTTGAGAAATATCCTGTTGATTATGCAATGACACAGAATAACTTTGGTAATGCCTATCTTATTTTTTCTGAGATTCGAGACAAGAAGGAGAATCTGACCAAGGCAATCGGAGTTTATGCGGAAGCTTTGAAAATATACACGGTGGGCAAGTACCCTGTTGATTATGCCATGACTCAGAATAATATGGGAGCTGCCTATTCTGCTCTTTCTGAGATTCAGGACAAGGAGAAGAACCTGACCAGGGCAATCAGAGTTTATGGGGAAGCTTTGAAAATATACACGGTGGGCAAGTACCCTGTTGATTATGCCATGACT